>NZ_JBVIMH010000011.1:0-209806 GCF_055579945.1 Kitasatospora sp. NPDC032150
ACGATCCGCTCGACGTTCTCGACCTCGTTGTAGGTCGGGATGATCACCAGCACCGGGCCGAGATCGGCGAAGGTGCTCTCCTTGGGGGTCTCCTCGGGGGCGGTCACGTTGTGCCTTTCGAAGCGGCGGGAGTGGCAGCGGGCCGTTACGCGCGCCCTCTTGCGCGCACCAGCAGCGACACCGTCAGCCCGCGCACGTGTCGGACCTCGCTCGGGGTGAACACCGCTCGCAGGGCACCGGCCTGGTCGGCCGGCAGTGCCTGGTACGGGTCGTCGCCAGTGCCGATGGTAACGACCCAGGTACGGCTCACGTCACCGATACAGCGGACCGGAACCGGGCACTCCGCCGGGAACAGGTCGTCTGCCCGTGCCGCGGTCTTCGCGATCAGCAGCGGTCTCGGACGGACGCCGTCCGGCAGGTGGTACGCCACTCCGGCGCCCACCATCATCCACGCCTTCTGCCCGGCCACCGCCACGATCCCGTCCCCGGCCCGGTAGCCGGACGCCACCAGGTGCGCCGCGCCCCGGTAATCGGTCTCGGTCCGCGCGGTCACGTACCGCACCGCCCGCTGCTCCGGCAGCCCGAGCAGTCCGACCACGGCGACCACGGCCAGCGCCGGTGCGGCGGCGAGCCCCGGAGCCGTCCGGAGGCGCGCCGGGGTCCGGGAGGGCGCGGGGAACGGTGCGGCCGCCCCCGTGCGCGAGTTCGTGACCCGCCCGGCACCCTCCGGGGCGCGTGGGGCATCGCGCGACCCGGCGTCCGCGATGGCGCGGGGGCGCTCGCGGGGTTCCGCGCGCCCCCGGAGCGGTGCGTCCTCGCGGAGCGCCGGCGTCCCCGAGAGTGCCACCCGGGCTCCGAGGGCCTGTGCGGCGGCGCGGACCGCCGCGACGCCGCCGCCCGCGAGTGCGGCCCAGGCGGGCAGGGTGAAGAGCAGATAGCGGTCGACGAAGTACGAGGTGCGCCCCTGCGAGACCAACCAGACCCCGAGCACCGGCAGCACGGCCGCTGCCGCCGCCTGGGCCGCCGCCGACCGGTGGCCGCGCCACAACAGGGCGGCCGCCGCCAGCAACAGGAAGGCGTACATCACCCCGAACGAGCCGAGGAACTCCGGCCAGAACATCCGCAGCCGGTACCGGGTCGCGGCGGCGATCCACTCCAGCTGGCGTCCCGACTGCCGCTGCCCCAGCAACATCACGGGCACGGTGGGCAGCAGCGCCGCCAGCACCGCCGGCGGGAACCACCGCAGCGCCCGGGTGTCCCGTCCCGACCGAACGGCCAGGGCCACCACCACGCACTGCCCGGCGAGGCTGCTCAACGAGACCAGGTGGAACACCCCGGCGAGCGCCGTGCACAGCGCGTACCAGGCCCAGCGCGCCGGGCAGGGCCGCTCCAGGGCCCGAAGCAGGCACCAGGTGCCCGCCGCCACGGCGCAGGTGACGAACGCGTACGAGCGGGCCTCCTGCGCGTACGCAGAGACATTGGGGAGGGCCGCCAGCAGCAGTCCGGCGGCCACCGCGGCCACCCGGCTGCCGAACCACCGCAGCGCGGCGAGCGCAGTGAAGGCGGCGGCCGCGGCCATCGCCAGCGCGGAGGGCAGCCGCAGGCTGAGCACCGAGTCGCCGAAGACACCGGTCCAGGTGTGCAGCACCAGATAGTACGCGCCGTTGCTGGCATCGACGTTGCCGAGCATCGCGAACAGCTGCGGCAGCGGCCGGGTCGCCGCGCTCCAGCTGGAGAACTCGTCGCGCCAGAGCTCCGGAGTGGTGATCCGGTAGAGGCCGAGCAGCAGGGTCACCAGGGCGGGCGATAGCCAGACGCTGCGAAGCGCGCGCCAGGGAGAGCTCAAAGGTTCGATGAGCATGGGAAGTTCAGGCGATCTGTGAAGCTGACTTGCAGTCAGTCCGCAAGGCGGGCCCGGCCAGGATACGGGAGCCGGACGGGCCCGCGAGCCGGTGTCAACCGGTGGTGGTGAGGTCGCCCAGGCGGCGGTTGCGGGCGGCCCGGGCGGCGGTCCGGACCGGCTCCGGCTGGGCGGCCAGTTCGCCGAGTGCGTGGGCGATCGCCCGGCCGGCGCGTTCGCAGAACGCGTCCGGCTCCGCCGCGGCGTCCGGGAGTTCGGGCAGCACCTGGTCCACCAGGCCGGCCGCCGCGAGGTCGTGCGCGCCGATGCCCTGGGTCCGGGCCAGTTCAGCCGCGTGCTCGCCGTCCCGGTGGACGATCGCCGAGGCGCCCTCCGGCGGCAGCGGTGCCAGCCAGGCGTGCTGGGCCGCCAGCACCCGGTCGGCGGGCAGCAGTGCGAGCGCGCCGCCGCCCGAGCCCTGGCCGAGCAGCACCGCCAGCACCGGGGTGCGCAGGGCGATCAGCGTGTCCAGGCAGTGGGCGATCTCCATCGCCATGCCGTCGAGTTCGGCCTGGACGGAGAGTTCGGCCCCGGCGGTGTCCACCACCGTGACCAGGGGGAGTCCGAGCTGTTCGGCGAGCCCGGCCGTGCGCCGGACGCACCGCAGATCGGCGGCGGTGAACGGACGCTCGGTGCCGGGAGTCGCCCGCTGCTGGCCGACCACCACGGCCGGCCGGCCCCCGAACTCGGCCAGCGCGCGCACCAGTGCGCCCGCTGCCCGGCCTTCGCGCGGGGTGGGCGCGGTCAGTGGCAGTACGCCCTCGGCGGCCCGCGCGAGCAGCTCCCGCACCCCGGGCCGGCCGGGCTGCCGGGTCAGCCGGACCGACTCCCAGGCGTCGTCCCGCCCGGCCGCCGCGGGCCGATCCGCCGGCGCCCCGTCCGCCCCCGTCCCGCCCCGGCGGTCCAGCATGGCCAGCAACCGCCCGACGAAGGCGGCCAGTTCGTCAGGCGGCACCACCGCGTCCACCAGCCCGCCGGACGCGAGCGTTTCGGTCCGCTGCACCGCCTCCGGCAGCCGGACCCCGCGCAGTTCCTCGTACACCCGGGGCCCGAGGAAGCCCAGCCGCGCCCCGGGCTCGGCCAGCACCGGCTGCCCGAGCGCGCCCCAGGAGGCGAACACCCCACCCATCGTGGGATTGCGCAGATACGTCAAGTACGGCAGCCCGGCGGCCCGGTGGGCCTGGACCGCGGCGGTGATCCGGACCATGCAGAGGAAGGCGGCCGACCCCTCCTGCATCCGGGTGCCGCCGGAGACGGGCAGGGCGAGCAGCGGCAGGCGCTCGGCCGTGGCCCGTTCCACGGCCCGGGTGATCCGCTCGGCAGTGGCGACCCCGATCGAGCCGCCCAGGAAGCCGAACTCCGAGGCCACCACCGCCAGCGGCCGCCCGCCCACCAACAGCCGCCCGGTGGTCACCGACTCGTCCAGCCCCGTCCGCGCCCGGGCCCGGGCCAGCGAGGCGGCGTACCCCTCGTCGGCGGGCGCCGCCGTGATCGGGGCGTCCCAGCACTCGAAACTCCCACGGTCGCCCAGCAGATCGATCAGCTGAGCCGCGGTCAGTCCGCTCCTGATGGTCATAGGTCCCCCGATCCCGGCTCCATCGGCGCCTCAGCGTACCCATTCCACCGCGGCCGCCGGGCCGCACCGGCATCACCCCGAGGTTCACAAAGCGGTCCACAGCTTCGCGAGCGCGGAGGAGGTCCGGCTCTGGAGTCGGTGAGCAGTCCACCGAGGACGTGCTCCCGGCGGCCAAGGCCTCGCCCGAGCGCCTGCTGTTCACCGGTTGCCTCTGAGCCGCCCTCCGCGACCGCCCGCCGCCGACCTCCGGGCCCTCCACGACCGCCCGCCGACGCACCATCTGACGATCACAGCCCGCCAGTCCCACGACATCAGCGCCCGCCCGACCCGCGATCCGGTACCCTGTGGATCGAGCGTCCGGCGGGCGCTGCACTCTGACCCGTGGAAACCCACGGCCGATGAGCCCGCAGCCCCGGCAGCACGGCGCTCGACGCCTTGTCGACAGGCCGACCACGGCTCGGATTCCGAGCTCCGTGCGAGGTCCGGGACGAGCCCCGCCTCAGTAGCTCAGGGGATAGAGCACGGCTCTCCTAAAGCCGGTGTCGCAGGTTCGAATCCTGCCTGGGGCACAGCACGGAAACAGAAAAAGGCCCAGGTCAGAGGGGAAATCCCTCCGACCTGGGCCTCTGTCGTTCTGGACTGCTACTCCTCCTGTGCCCCGTCCGTGCCCGTAGCCCCAGGGGAGTCCTGCTCGCCGAGCGCCTTGCGGGCGGCCTCGCCCATCTTGTCGGTGATGACCCGGTCGCGGTCGCTGGTCATGTGCTGGTAGATCAGCGCGGCCCGCGCGGTGCTGTGGCCCATCCTCGTCATCAGCTCGCGCGTGCTCGCGCCGTTCTGCGAGGCGAGGGTGTTCCCCGTGTGCCGAAGACCATGGAAATGGACGTCGCCGCTGACACCGGCCTTGGCCTTGGCCTTCACCCAGGAGTTGGCGTACGCACTCGACCTGCCGTCCGGCTCGGCGGCCGCGCGGGCGGTCGCACCCCCGGCCGGGCGGGCGCCCGTCGGGGGGCGTCATGACGTGCGGGGCGGCGGGGTGCTGAGTCGGCGGGGGCCGAGGCAAGCCGGGGATGCCCAACGGCCCGCCGCTCCCTGCGCGGGGGAGCGACAGGCCGTCGATCGGGGCAGGGCCTGTTAATGCGTTGCTGCGTTGCCGTGCGTTAGCCGGGGTCCGGTGTGAGTCGAGCGGCCGGGCGCCCGGACGGCGGGCCCGCCGGCGGTGGATCGCCGGCGGTGGATCGTAGGCGGTGGATCGTAGGGAGGGTCAGAGGGCGGGCGCGGGAGAGGCGGGCGCGGGGACGGCCATGGTCGGCTGTACGGGCGGGATCGGCTCCGGGTTCGGCTCCAACTCGGCGCGTCCGGCCGCGTCGGAGAGTTTGATCAGTATGGCGGTCAGCAGCCAGTTGGCGGTCAGCGACGAGCCGCCGGAGGCGAGGAACGGAAGCGCCTTGCCGGTCAGCGGGACCAGGCCGGTCACGCCGCCGACCACCACGAAGACCTGGAGCGCCACGGCTGCCGAGAGGCCGGTGGCGAGCAGCTTGCCGAAGGGGTCGGTGAGTGCGACGGCGGTCCGCAGGCCGCGTTGGACGAAGAGCGTGTAGATCAGCAGGAAGGCGGTGACTCCGGCGAGTCCGAGTTCCTCGCCGATGGTGGTGAAGATGAAGTCGCTGCGTCCGGCGAAGCCGATCAGGTAGGGCCGTCCCTGGCCGAGGCCGGTGCCCAGTAGGTGTCCCGTGCCGAAGCTGAACATGGCCTGGGCGGGTTGGTCTGAGATCAGTGCCGGGTTGTGGACGGGTTTGTAGATGTCCAGCGGGTGCAGCCAGGCCTCCACGCGGCCGTGCACGTGCGGTTCGATCGTGCCGACCACGGCGGCGCCGCCGACGGCCATCAGCAGGCCGAGCACCACCCAGCCGGTCCGTTCGGTGGCCACGTAGAGCATCACGACGAAGATGCCGAAGAAGATCAGCGAGGTGCCGAGGTCGCGTTCGAAGATCAGCACCAGCAGGCTGGCCACCCAGATGGCGAGCACCGGGCCGACGTTGCGGCCGCGAGGCAGGTTCATGCCCCAGACCTTCCGCCCGGTCAGCGCCAGCGCGTCGCGGTTGGCCATCAGGTAGCCGGCGAAGAAGACGGTGATGGCGACCTTGACGAACTCGTCCGGCTCGAGCTGGATCCCGGGGAGCTTGATCCAGCGCTTGGCACCGAAGTCCTCCGGGCTGGATGGGAAGAAGGCCGGTGCGGCCAGCAGGGTCATCGAACCGGCCATGAGCAGGTAGACGTAGCGCTGGAAGAACCGGTGGTGCTTGATCACGATGATCACGGCAGCCGCGACCAGCGAGGCGATCCACGCCCACATCACCTGGTTCGGCGCCGCCGGCAGCTTCTGGAAGTCGCCCTTGGCGGCGTGGAAGAGCGCGTAGGACTGGTCGAGCCGGTTGAGCAGCACCAGTCCGAAGCCGGTCAGGAAGACGGCCAGCGGCAGGATCAGCGGGTCCGCGTACGGGGCGAACCGCCGGACCGCCATGTGCAGCCCCAGGGCCAGCAGCGGCAGGCTGAGGCCGTAGACCAGCAGGCCCTTGGGCAGCGCGTGGTTCATCGCCTCGTTGGCGGTCACATAGCCCGCGAGGCAGACCAGGACCGCCGCAGCCAGCATGAAGAGTTCGAGGTTGCGGCGGCGGGTGGCCAGCCTGCGCCCGGAGCTTCGCGGGCTCTCTGTCACGGATTCCCCACCTCGGCGGCTTCGACAGTGATGTAGTAGACGAGGAATCCTCGCACGAGAGTGACGTCGGTGGGAGCGCAGGGGGTTCCGGACCCAGCTCCGGTGATCGTCCGGGCGTCGGTCATCATGTCCGAGGAGCCGCAAGCGCCGCAGCACGGCGACCGGCCGCGCGACGGCCGGCTGCCCTGCACCGACCGGCTGCCCACACCAGCCGGAACAGGAGAACCACCGGATGCCGACCGCAGCACTCGCCCTCGGGCACGACGGCCCGCCACCCTGGCACTGGGCCGACCTGGCCACCAACTGGACCGTAGAGCCCGTCGTCCTGGCCCTCGCCGTACTGCTCGCGAGTGCCTACCTGCTGGGCGTACGGGCGTTCCACCGCGGCGGTGGGAGCGGCGGCGTCAGTGGGAGCGAAGGCGGGAGCGGCAGCGGAAACGGTGGTGCGAGCGGTGGTGGGGGCAGCGCCGCGCGGTGGCCGCTGTACCGCACGGCCGCGTTCCTCGGCGGGCTGCTGGCCTGGGTCTGGGTGACCTGCTCGGGCCTCGGGGTGTACGAGCGGATCCTGTTCACCGACCGGGCCGTCCAGGTCGTGCTGCTGCTGATGCTGGTGCCGTTCCTGCTGGTCCTCGGTGCTCCGGTCTCGCTGCTGGTCGAGACCGCGTCCGAGGCCCGCCGCGAGCGGATCATGCGAGCGCTCCGCAGCCGCCCCTCCCGGGTGCTGATGTTCCCCGCGGTGTCCACGGTGCTGCTGATGGCGCCGCCGTGGCTGCTCTACTTCACGCCCTGGTACGAGAAGACCCTCACCAGCGGTGCCTGGAACATCGGCCTGCATCTCTCACTGGTCGTCCTCGGTCTGCTGTACTACTGGCCGCGACTGCAGCTCGACCCGGTCGCGCACGAGTACCCGCTGCTGGTCAGCCTGGTCATCACCTTCGCCGAGGTGATCTTCGACGCGGGTCTCGCCCTGATCCTCATCTACGGCCACCACCTGATCGCCGAGCCCTACTACGCCGGCCTCGGCCGCACCTGGGGACCGACCCTGCTGCAGGACCAGACCTGGGGCGGCAACGTGATCTGGGTGCTGGGCGACCTGATCGGCCTGCCCTTCCTCTGTGCGCTGATCCGCCGCATGATCGTGACCGGCCGGGCCGAGACGGCGGCGGTGGACGCCGCACTGGACGCCGAGTACGAGGCGCAGATGGCCGAGCGGCGGGCGGCGAAGGCGGCCGAGGGGGAGGCGGCCGAAGCGGAGGCAGCTGCGGCGGACACGGCCACGGGGGAGACGGCTGCGGGAGAGGCGGTGCCCGTCGCCGCGCGAGCCGCCGTCGAGGAGGACGAGTCGGAGGGCACTCGTCCGTGGTGGCTGGACGACCCCAATCTGAAGCACCGTTTCGGAGGCGCCGGGCACTGAGCCGTTCCCGGTTGGGCGCTTCCCGGGGCCCGGGAGTTCGCCCGGCCGCCGGTCAGTCCCCCTTGGCCGCGGGTTCGGCTCGCCGCCCGGTGGTGGGTTCCGCCGGTGGTTTCCCCGCCCCCGGTTCGCGGTGGCGGCGGCTGTGCCGGGCGACCCGCACCCGGTTGCCGCAGGCGCTGGTGCACCACTCGCGGCGGGCGTGGCTCTTGACGAAGTACAGGATGCAGTCGGGAGCCGGGCATGCCCGCACCTGTCCGGTCGACGGCCCGGTGAACAGGGCGACGGCCGCCGCCGCGACCTCACCGAGCGCGACCAGGTGCAGATCGGGCTCGGTCCAGCGCGGTATCCGGACGCCGGGACGGTCCGGGTCCAGCTCCAGCCAGCCGGTCGAGAGCCGGGCGGCGGCATTGACGGCGGCCACCGTGCCGGGCGGCGGAGTCGTACCGGAGACCGTCGCGGCGGCCAGGTCGCGCAGCGCGGCGCGCAGCTCGCGGTAGCGGTCGAGGTGGAACCGGGTGGCCGGGACGCCCCCGTCGAGCAGCGGACGCAACGGCTCGCCGAAGTCGGCCGACCGGGTCCGCAGCCAGTGGTCCAGATCGGCGGGTTCCCGCAGGGCGTCCACCAGGGCGCCGCGGGCGCCGCCCTGGATGAACGTGGTGTTCACCAGGTCGAGCGCGAGGGACTCGCCGGTGAGGGGCAGGTCGTCGACCGCCGGTGCCGTGGGACTGCTCATGGCTCCATCATGCCCGGCCGCCAGCCCCTCCCACGCCAGGCGTTGCTAACGCGAAATATTCCTGTCTCCTATTAGCGTTCTTCGAACCTGACCGTCCCTCCCCGGGACGCGCCGGCCGATTCTGGGGTCCCCGGTGCCTGCCGCGCCCGCATAGGCCAGGCTTGGGGGCGGCCGGTCTCTCCGGAGCCGGCTGTCCGGACGAACACGGACACGGTCACCAACCGAATCGAAGGCGAAAATGACCAACCACTTTGATGTCGTTGTCCTCGGTGCCGGCCCGGGCGGGTACGTCGCTGCCATCCGCAGCGCGCAGCTCGGCCTGAGCGTCGGCATCGTGGAGGAGCGCTACTGGGGCGGGGTCTGCCTCAACGTCGGGTGCATCCCCTCCAAGGCGCTGCTGCGGAACGCCGAGCTCGCGCACATCCTGACGCACGAGACGAAGACCTACGGCATCCAGGTCGAGGGTCGGATCAGCTTCGACTACAAGGAAGCCTTCCAGCGCAGCCGCCAGGTCGCCGACGGCCGGGTCAAGGGCGTCCACTACCTGATGAAGAAGAACAAGATCACCCAGTTCGAGGGCCGGGGTCACTTCACGGATGCCAACACCCTCCAGGTGACCGGTGTCGACGGCTCCGTGCAGACCGTCACCTTCGATCACTGCATCCTGGCCACCGGCGCCACCCCGAGGCTGCTGCCCGGCACCTCGCTGAGCCCGCGCGTGGTGACGTACGAGGAGCAGATCCTGGCCGACCAGCTGCCGGCGAGCATCATCATCGCGGGTGCCGGCGCGATCGGCGTCGAGTTCGCGTACGTGATGCACAACTACGGCGTGAAGGTCACCATCGTCGAGTTCCTGGACCGGATGGCCCCGCTGGAGGACGCCGAGGTCTCGGCCGAGCTGTTCAAGCGCTACAAGCGCCTGGGGATCGAGGTGCTGACCTCCACCCGGGTCGACGCGATCGACGACTCCGGTGAGAAGGTCAAGGTCACCGTCACCGCGGGCGGCGAGCAGCGCGTGCTGGAGGCCGACAAGGTCCTGCAGGCGATCGGCTTCGCTCCCCGGGTCACCGGCTACGGCCTGGAGAACACCGGTGTCCGCCTGACCGAGCGTGGCGCGGTCGAGGTGGACGGCCGCTGCCGCACCTCGGCGCCGCACATCTTCGCCATCGGCGACGTGACCGCCAAGCTGATGCTGGCCCACGCCGCCGAGTCGATGGGCGTCATCGCCGCCGAGACCATCGCGGGCGCCGAGACCATGGAACTCGACTACGTGATGATCCCCCGCGCCACCTACTGCCAGCCGCAGATCGCCAGCTTCGGCTGGACCGAGGAGCAGGCCCGCAGCCAGGGCTTCGACGTCAAGGTCGCGAAGTTCCCGTTCATGGCCAACGGCAAGGCCCACGGCCTCGGGGACACGGTCGGCTTCGTCAAGATCATCAGTGACGCCAAGTACGGTGAGCTGCTCGGCGCCCACATGATCGGCCCCGAGGTCACCGAGCTGCTGCCCGAGCTGACCCTGGCCCAGCAGTGGGACCTCACCGTCACCGAGATCGCCCGCAACGTACACGCCCACCCGACGCTGGGTGAGGCCGTCAAGGAGGCGATCCACGGCCTGGCCGGGCACATGATCAATATGTAGTCGCCGCGCCGCCCCCCGCCCGCCGTTCTGCCGGGGGCGCCGAGACCGTCGACTCGGCGCTCCCGGCCGGATCGCCAGCCTCGAAGCCTGTCCGCCACGGCCCCCCGCACCCTCGGGTGCTGCGAGGCGGGCGGAGCCCGGGAATTGACCACCACTCACATTCGTTGATCCACAGGTCAGTTCCCGAGCGAGATGATGACGCGATGAGCGAGAGCACCGAACGGCCCGGCCGTCTGCTGGCGGTCTCCGACCTGCACGTCCACCATGCGGAGAACCGCCGCATCCTGGCGGAGGAGCTCCTCGCGACCTCGCCCGAGGACTGGCTGATCGTGGCCGGGGACGTCAGCGAGACCGTCAGCCAGATCGAGTGGGCGCTCGGCCTGCTCAAGGAGCGTTTCGCCCGGGTGATCTGGGCCCCCGGAAACCACGAGCTGTGGACGCCGCCGACGGACCCGGTGCAGCTGCGCGGCGAGGCACGCTACCGGCACCTGGTGGAGATCTGCCGCCGCCTCGGCGTGCTGACGCCGGAGGACCCGTACGCCGTCTGGCGCGGCCAGGGCGGTCCGGTGGCCGTCGCGCCGCTCTTCCTGCTCTACGACTACTCGTTCCGCGAGCCGGGCCTGAGTCGCAAGGAGGCGATGGAGCGGGCCTACGAGTCGGGCGTGGTGTGCTCGGACGAGTTCATGCTGCACCCGGAGCCCTACCCGGACGCCGCCACCTGGTGCGAGGCGCGTCTGTCCTGGACGGGGCAGCGGCTCGCCGCCGTCGACCCAGGGCTGCCGACCGTGCTGGTCAACCACTTCCCGTTGGTCCGCGAGGACACCGCGATCCTGCGCTATCCGCAGTTCGCCCAGTGGTGCGGCACCGACCGGACGGCCGACTGGCACCGCCGGTTCCGGGCCGCCGCGGTGGTCTACGGCCACCTCCACATCCCCCGGACGACGGTCCACGACGGTGTCCGCTTCGAGGAGGTCTCGATCGGCTACCCGAGGGAGTACCGCCGCCGTGGCTTCCCCCGCGGGCTGCTGCGTGAGGTGCTGCCCGGGGCGGGGAGCGTCTGACCGCTACGGCCGGAGGGGACCGGCACCATCCGGGGAGACCGCCCCGCCCGGCGGGCGGGTGCGGGCTACCGCCGGTGCTTGCCGCTGTTGGCGGGCGTCGGCTCCGGGTACGGGATCCGCAGCTTCCGGGCCAGCGGGGCAACGGCGCCCGCGGCGCCGAGCGGCTTGGCGAGCACCAGGACGGAGACCAGGACCGCCGGTGCGCCGGCGCCCAGTGCCGCGAAGTTGCCCACGATGCCGTGGCCGAGCGCACCACCCACCTGACCGGCGATCCAGTGGGCCGCCAGGGCGCCGGGGGCACAGGCGAGCACCAGGCCCAGGTGCAGGGTGGTCACCCGGGCACCGTCCAGGCCGCTGCGGATCCGGCCGCGCCGCCCGCCGCCGATCTCGAGCGTGGCGTCGGCGGATACGGCGGTCGCCCCCTCCCGGCGGAGCCGCTTGCCCAGCGCCCGACCGGTGATGATCACGCCGAACGTGGTGGCCAGTGTCTGGGCGAAGGCCATTCCGACGATGATCCAGCGCACCGGCAGGGTGTAGTACGCGACGGCAGAGAAGGCGACGTTGCTGCCCGCGATCGCCGTGGTCAGCCAGAACGGGGTCCGGGCGTCGCTCATCGCGTAGAACCCGCGCGCCAGTGCGTACTGGGCGCAGAAGGCCGGCAGGCCGATCGCGAAGGCGATCAGCACCTGGGCCATGACATCGACGTCTGCAGGCTGGATCTGGTTGCCGTGCCCGTACGCGAGGCCGATGATCGGGTTGGCCATCGAGAGGAAGACCGCCATGGCCGGGATGATCATTCCGGCCGAGCTGCGCAGTGTCTGGGCCAGCTCCCGGCCGACGTCCTCGAACCGGCCCGAGCTCACCGCACGGGACAGGGTGGGCAAGATCGCCGTCACCATGGAGACCGTGATGATGCCCTGCGGCACCACGAAGAGCAGGTACGCGTTGTTGTACGGGGTGTAGCCCAGCCCCTCCTTCAGGTGCAGGTTGTAGGCCTGCGTGCCGGCGCCGGTCGCCATGTTGGTGATCGCGTTGAAGGACAGCTGGGTCACCACGACCAGCAGCAGTGCCCAGCCGGCGGCCCGCAGCGGGGTGGTGAGACCGGCGCCCTTCCAGTCGAAGCGCGGCCGGAAGCGGAATCCCGAGGCGCGCAGCGAGGGCAGTACGGAGAGCGCCTGCACCAGGATTCCGAACGCCGTGCCCGCACCCAGGAGCATGGTGGCGCCGCTGCTCATCTGGTCGGCGGACTCCGCGTGCTTGCAGACCCCGATGTAGAGGCTGAAGACGCCGATCACCACGACGTTGTTCATCACCGGCGCCCAGGTCATCGCGCCGAAGCGGTCACGTGCGTTGAGCACCTGGCTGAGCAGGCCGAAGACGCCGTAGAAGAGGATGGCCGGCAGGCAGTACTGGGCCAGCGCGATGGTCAGGTCCCGCTGGACGTGGTCCTTGGGGGTGTAGTTCGTGTAGGAGTCCACGATCTGCGGCGCGAACAGCCAGGCAACCAGGGTGATGGCGATCAGTGCCACACCGCAGGCCGTCAGCAGGCGGTTGGTGTAGGCGACGCCGCGGTCCTTGTGGGTCTGCGCGGCCCGGACCAGCTCGGGGACGAAGACCGAGTTGAGCACACCGCCGATCAGCATCATGTAGACGGTGGTCGGCAGCAGTGTCGCCACGGCGTAGCCGTCAGCGAGCTGCTTGGTGCCCAGCGCGGCGGCGATCACGCCGGCCCGTACGAAGCCCAGCGCGCGCGAGGTGAGCGAGCCCAGGGCCATGATCAGCCCGTTGCGGGCGGCGGAGGACTCCTTGCCCTCCGGCGCCTTCTCGGCCTCCGCCGGGGGCTGCTCCACCGGTTGGCGCGGCGGCGGCAGCTGGGTGCCCAGCTGCATGGTCGGCTGTGAGCCGTGCTGCTGCTGGGACACGGGTGGCAGGTACTGCTCGGGCGACATGAACTGCTCGTCAGTGATCTGACGCAGCGGCATGGTGGGCGGGTCGCCGTACGAGCCGGAGGGCTCGCCCGTCGTGTGCATGGTCATCGGACCCCCGTCACTCGGTGCCTGGGCAGTGCGCGGTCACGGGGCTTCCGCAGACCGCTGTCCGGCGGTCCCTTGGTGTACGGAGCCGGTACTGCCTCGTACGACCGGCTCGGTCCGCGCCGTCGTGCTTGGTTCCCCCGGGCTGGGCGCGGGTGCACCCAGCCGGAGAAGTCTGCCTTAACTCGGCACCCGATGGGGAGCGGTGTGCCGCGCGCCCGAGATCTCCCAGTGGCACTGATTGGCCCGCATTCCGGACGAACCCGGTGGAAGTCGGTCCCTAATGACCGGATTTGCAGTGGTATTTCCCGGCTCTGATGCGGGGGACTTCGGCGGGCGCGGCACTCTACCGATTCCTCCCCGACGGTCACCCCAATGAGATGTGACCTTTCTCACTGGCCGTCAGGGGTGGCGGCGGATCCACTTTCGCGATGGGTTCCAGCCCCCGCTCCGGAGGCCAGGACGCGCTGCACCCTCGGTCTGGTTCGCCAGTCGACCCGGCGCACGTCCCGGCTCAGTGCGCGGGGCCGCCACAGTTCGACCGCGACCGTCACCCCTCCGACCACCAGGCCCGCCGTCAGCCATCCGGCCAGGACGTCGCTGGGCCAGTGCACGCCGAGGGCGATCCTGGTCCAGCCGATGGTCAGGACGGCGAGTGCCGCGATGGTGCAGGCGACCGCCCGCCCGGCCCGGCTGGCGTGCGGCCAGACCAGGATCACCAGGGCGGCGGCGGTGATCGCCGAGGCCATCGCGTGCCCGGAGGGGAAGGCGGCATCCGAGGCGGACGAGACCGGGTCGGCGAAGTGCGGCCGGGTGCGGCCGACCAGCGCCTTGCCGCCCCAGTTGGCCAGCCAGCCGAGCAGGATCTGGGCCGCCGCCCACCCGGCCAGCATCCGCGCGCCGATCGCCCAGAGCCAGGCCGCCGTCACGCCCAGCAGGGTGCGGGTGACGGTCGGGCCGCCGAGGTCGGAGACCATC
This sequence comes from Kitasatospora sp. NPDC032150, assembly GCF_055579945.1. NCBI lineage: Bacteria > Bacillati > Actinomycetota > Actinomycetes > Kitasatosporales > Streptomycetaceae > Kitasatospora > Kitasatospora sp. NPDC032150. The sequence goes on from NZ_JBVIMH010000011.1 coordinate 14,051, forward strand.
TGCATGGACGCCGCCCAGGCGGTGTGGTCGCGGGCGTAGCCGTGCAGCGAATCCACCCAGTCGCGATCCAGTCGGGCCAGCGGGCCCCAGTGGTTCTCCACCAGGGCCAGGAGCACCCCCAGAAGGGCGGCGCAGCCGAGAGTCAACGCCGCGGACTCGATCAATCGGCCATGGCGGCGCCGTGCGGTGGCGGCGGTGGCGCCGTCGATGGACAGGTGCATGGCTGACACCTTCCCAGGGGCCGAGGTGACTCCGCACCGTACCGATAGCAATTTTGCATCTTTTGTGAGGAGAAGCTGCGGATGTCGGATCTCGTTCGTTGATCCGGTGGACGGGGTGATTGTCGACACCGTCCGCACCTGCTCGGTCGCACAATGTGCGCGATCATGGGCCAAATTGCGCAGGATACTGCATCGCGCGAAGAATCTGGGTTAGTTGGGAATGTTGTCCGAAATCTGTGCGTTGGATCGTTACGTGTGAGCCTTCAGAGGCCCGCATCTCTTTGCCTTCATCTCTCTGCCTCCTCTCTTCGGCCCTGGCTCGCCCCGTCGGGGGTGAAGACCAAGGCAGACCGGCACCAGCAGCAAGGGAGCAAGCATGGCCACTCGTGCCGTCGTTCGCGGCAGTGCCGACCACCCTCGTTCGGCTCGCCCGAACAACCTTGAGGCCGACCGCGACCTTGTCGGCATGTACCTCGACGAGATCGCCCGGACACCTCTGCTCGATGCCGCCGAGGAGGTCGAGCTCTCGCTGCGCATCGAGGCGGGTGTCTACGCCCAGCACCTGCTGGACGAGGACGCCGTTCCCGAGAGCACCACGCGCAAGGAGCTGGAGGCGATAGCCGACGACGCCGAGCGCGCGAAGGACGTCTTCATCCGCTCGAACCTCCGCCTGGTGGTCGCGGTCGCCCGGCGGTACCCCCGCAGCGGCCTGCCCCTGCTCGACCTGATCCAGGAGGGCAACGCCGGCCTGGTCCGAGCGGTCGAGAAGTTCGACTACGCGAAGGGGTTCAAGTTCTCCACCTACGCGACCTGGTGGATCCGCCAGGCGATCACCCGCTCGATCGCCGACCAGTCGCGCACCATCCGACTGCCCGTCCATCTGGTCGAGGAACTCGGCCGGATCCGCCGGGTGCAGCGTGAGAAGGCCAAGGAGCTGGGCCGTGAGCCCGAGCCCGCCGAGATCGCGGCCGAACTCGACACCACCGAGGACCGGATCAAGGACGTGCTCGACTGGGCCCGCGACCCGGTCAGCCTCAACATGTCCGTGGACGACGAGGGTGAGACCCAGTTCGGTGACCTGGTCGAGGACACCGGCGCGGTCTCCCCGGAGGACGCCGTGATGGTCATGCTCCGCCGTGAGGAGTTGGACGACCTGATCGGCCGGCTCGACGACCGGACGGCCTCCATCATCCGCTCCCGGTACGGAATGGAGGACGGCCGCGAGCGCACGCTGACGGAGGTGGGCAAGCAGCACGGACTCACCCGGGAGCGAATCCGCCAGATCGAGAAGCACGCGCTCGCCGAGCTGAAGAAGATCGCCGACCACGCGGGCTTCGAGGCAGCCTGACACCCGGTTCTCCCGGAGCCCTGGTCCGGTGCCGGCCGGACCGGGGCCTCGCTGTCCGAGGCCGCTGCTGCCGTGCCGCCTACGCTGGATGCAGTTGACAAGGATCGGAGCAGACATGGCCGAGCAGGAAGAGCCGACCCGGCCGAAGGCGAAGCTGGTCTTCGGCGACCCGCTGGACCGCCAGACGGGGGACGACACCGACCGGGGCTGGGGCGAGCGCCCGGAGTCGGGGGAGAGTGGCGGGCGCGGCCTGGACTGGTACCTGAGCCAGCGGCCGCCGCACCACGGTGGCTGACCGCTGACCGCTGACCGCTGACCGCTGACCGCTGACCGCTGACCGAGGCCCCGCACCGGGGTTGCGCGGATCTCAGCCGCCGGGCGGCGCCGTTCCGGTGCAGTGCGGAGTGGCAGTCGGCCCGGCCGCTGTCGAGGCCGTCGAAGGGGTGGCGGGCGGCGGTGGGCCGGGCCGCAGCGGACCGGCGGTGATCGCCGTGGCGGCGGCCAGCAGCCCCGTCACCAGCAGCCCGGGCCGGTGCCGGACGGCCTGCTGGAGCCGGTGTCGCCCCCCGCCCCGGATCGGCGGGAAGGGCGGAACGGTGCGCCGCGGCGGCACGGCCGAGGGTGTCGTGGCGGTCGTGGTGGCGTTCGGGTGGCAGCGCGGCTGGTTCGCCAGGTACGTCGTCATGCGCATCAGGCTGCGCGCACCGCACCCGCCGCGGAATGCCCCCTCGAATTCCTGTGGAAAACCCGGCCTTGTGGACAACTTCGTTCACCCACAAGGCTGGTGCGGTCATACGAAAGGCCCGGGTTCGGTTCCGAACCCGGGCCTTTCGTGCGGATGCCGCGGACGGCGGTGCCGACGTCAGCTCGCGGTGCTGGTGCTGGTGCTGGTGCTGGTGCTCGCTGCCGGAGCCGGGGAGGCTGCCGGAGCCGACGAGGTGGAGGACGAGGAGCTCACCGAGCTGCTCGAGGAGGACCGGCTGTCGGTGCGGTAGAACCCCGAGCCCTTGAAGACCACGCCGACAGCGGAGAAGACCTTGCGGAGCTTCCCCTGGCAGTCGGGGCACGTGGTCAGCGCCTCGTCGGTGAACTTCTGCACCGCCTCCAGGCCGTTGCCGCACTCGGTGCACTGGTACTGGTACGTGGGCACTTGTCTTCCTCCTGGCACTCTCGCCTGATGAGTGCTAACGACGGTCAATGATGCGGCATTCCGCTGGATCAGTCCAGCGACATCGGGTGTGAGATATCACTGCCCCGGCCCGGTACGGGCCGGGGCAGCGGACGCGTCTCAGCCCTTGGAAGCGCCGGCCAGTTGCACCTTGGCCCCACCCTGCGCCGCAATGCGGCCGGGCCCGGTGGGAGTGTCCAGCAGTCGCCGCAGCGACACCAGCGCGACCAGGCCGATCCCGGCCCCGACGACCGGTACCACGAAGCCGGCCCGGGCACCGTGCGCGTCCACCAGCAGCCCGGCCACGATCGAACCCGCGGCCAGGCCGAGGCCGATCGCACCGGTCAGCCAGGTGAACGCCTCGGTCTTGGCGCCGGCCGAGACCAGCGTCTCAACCAGGGTGTAGCCGCTGATCAAGGTCGGTGCGATGGCCAGACCGCAGCACAGGCCGGCGATCGCCAGCGCGGTCAGGTTGGGCATCGCCCAGAGCGTCGAGCAGCCCAGGACCAGCAGCGTGTAGCTGCCGAGCATCCGCTGCTTGACGGAGCGGCGCCAGGCGATCATGCCGTACAGCACGCCGGCCAGCATGCTGCCGCCCGCGAAGATGCCGTACACCACGCCGTTGAGGCCGGGCTGGCCTTCGGCCCTGGCGAAGGCCGCCACCGTGACGGTCATGGCGCCGAAGACGGAGCCCACGCCCAGGAAGGAGCCCGCCAGCAGCCGGACACCGGGCGAGGCGAGCGCCGAGGCCTGCTCGGCGCCGGGTACGGACAGGTGCGGAGCGGGCGCGGTGCCGCGCTGCGCGGCGAAGGCCAGGCCGCCGATCACGGTCAGCGCGGCCTCGGTGATCAGCGACACCGAGGGCGAGACCAGGGCGGCGATGCCGGTGGCCAGCACCGGTCCGATCGCGAAGGTGAACTCGTCGGTCACGGACTCGAAGGCGAACGCGGTGTTCAGCGTCTTGGGCGAGTCGGAGAGCCTGGTCACCCAGCGGGCCCGGACCATCGCGCCGATCTGCGGCACGCTGGCACCGGCCACGCCTGCGGACACGAAGAGCGTCCAGGTCGGGGCGTGGCCCAGGGCCAGCGCGATCAGCGCGCCCACCGAGACCGCGTGCACCGCGACGGTGGGCAGCAGCACGGCGGCCTGGCCGTAGCGGTCGGAGAGCCGGCCGGTCTGCGGTCCGATCAGCGCCTGGGTCGCGGCGGCGAAGGCCACCACCAGGCCGGCCGTGCCGTACGAGCCGTAGGCGCTCTGGATGAGCAGGACGATGCCCGCGCTGAGCATCGCGTAGGGGAGTCGGGCCGCGAAGGCGGGGACCAGGAAGGTCCAGGCTCCGGGGGTGCGGAGCAGGGTGCCGTAGCCGACGCGGGTGGGAGTGGGCTCTGCGACCGTTCGGCGCGCCGTCACGGTCGGTCCTTCCTGCTGCCTGGTAGCACTCACCGGGCATGGGGCGGCCCGGTAGCGCCGAGAGTTGTCCTCTCGTGCGTTGACCGGGGTAGATACCGGGTCCACGCCGGCCGGGGGAATCGCGGAAGCGGGCCGGCAGAGGAGGGACCACGGCCGCCGAGCGGTCGCGCCAACTCTGCATCAGACAGATGTTGCGGATTTTCGGTGATCGAAACAGGTATGTCGGTCCATAGTACGCATTGCGGACCGGTTCCACGCGATCAATGCATGGTGAACAGCGTGGAAAAGGTAGGAATCTAGCGACCGTGCAGCCAACCGGCAAGCTTTCCGCCCCGGTCTACCGCCCGTAGCCTGCGCTCGGCGGCCTCGCTGACCTCCTCGGTGGTGACCACCAGGAGTTCGTCGCCGCCCCGCAGCACGGTGGTCTTGTCGGGCACGAAGCTGCTGTCGTCCCGGACCACCAGGGTGACCGCGGACCCGGCGGGCAGCCGCAGCTCGCCGACCTCGACGCCGGACATCTTCGACTCCGCGGAGAGCGCGACGGAGAGCAGCCGGCCGTGCAGGTGCTCCAGCGGCGCGGACTCGATGCCCAGGTCCTGGCCCATCGCACCCTCGGAGATCCGCAGGCCGTGGGCGACCAGCGGCAGGGTCGGGCCCTGGACCAGGGTGAAGACCACGACCAGGATGAAGACGATGTTGAAGACCTGCTGCGCCTGCGGCACCTCGGCCACCAGCGGGATGGTCGCCAGCACGATGGGCACCGCCCCGCGCAGTCCGGCCCAGCTCAGCAGGGCCTGCTCGCGCCAGGGCAGCCGGAACGGCGTCAGGGTGGCGAAGACCGAGGCCGGCCTGGCGACGAAGACCAGCACCGCGCCGATCACCAGCGCGGGGACGAACGCCGAGCCCATGGTCTCCGGGGTGCACAGCAGGCCGAGCACCACGAACATGCCTATCTGCCCGATCCAGGCCAGCCCGTCCGCGAATCCCCGGACGGCGGGACCGTGCGGCAGCTTGGCGTTGCCGAGGATCACCGAGGCGGTGTAGACCGCCAGGAAGCCGGAGCCGTGCAGCAGCGAGCCGCCCGCGTAGGCCAGGACGGCCAGCGACATCACGGCGATCGGGTAGAGGCCGGAGGAGGGCAGTGCGACGTGCTTGACCGCGTACGCCCCCAGCTTGCCGACGACCAGGCCGACGACGGCGCCGATGGCCAGCTCGGCGATGATCGTGCCGACCAGTACGTACCAGGAGTCCAGCGGCCCCGTGGTGGCGAAGGCGACCACCAGGATGACCACGGGGGCGTCGTTGAAGCCGGACTCGGCCTCCAGCAGACCGGTCAGCCGGGACGGCAGCGGTACCATCCGCAGCACCGAGAAGACCGCCGCGGCGTCGGTGGAGGAGACGATCGCGCCGAGCAGCAGCGAGACCCGCCAGTCGAATCCGGCCAGCCAGTGCGCGCCGGCCGCGGTGACGAAGACGCTGACCGCCACGCCCAGGGTCGCCAGTACCGAGGCGGCCGGCAGGACCGGCTTTATCGCCTGCCAACTGGTCTTGAGACCGCCCTCGGCGAGGATCACCACCAGGGCCGCGTAGCCGAGGACCTGGGTGAGTTCGGCGTTGTTGAAGGTGACTCCGAGGCCGTTCTGGCCCATGGCGACGCCGATGCCCAGGTAGATCAGCAGACTCGGCAACCCTGATCGGGTCGAGAATCGCACGGCCACCACCGCGAACAGGAGTATCGCGGAGAACTCGAGCAGGAAGCGGTTCAGGTGGTCGACAGTCACGCAGTAGCACCTCGGCACGTCAAGGGGGCGGTCGGGGGGCAGAGAGTGGCCGGAAACGATTGGCTCGCTCGACGACTTGTTACTCAGTCTAACATTTTACCTGATCTTTGATTGTCTGATTCCGCCCATCGAGACCGGATAGGGTCCACCTCGGCCGACCGTGGACGTCCCCAGTGCATGTCCGCCAAGCGAGTCGCCCTAATGTGGTGACCTGTCACGGCCGTCAACGCAACCCAGCCAAGGACCCAGATGCCCCGCTCGAAGAAGTTCCGGCGCGCCCGGCTGCTTGTGCTCGTGCTGGTCGTGCTGCTCGTGGCCGCCGTCGGAGGCGGTGGTTACTGGGCGGTGAGCGCCGTCCGCGCCTCCTTCCCCGACGTGGACGGCAGCGTCTCGGTGGCCGGCATGTCGGCGCCGGTCGACGTCAAGCGCGACGCCAACGGCATCCCGCAGCTGTACGCCGACACCCCCGAGGACCTGTTCCGCGCCCAGGGCTACGTCCAGGCCCAGGACCGGTTCTGGGAGATGGACGTTCGACGGCACATCACCTCGGGGCGGCTCTCCGAGATGTTCGGGTCCGGTCAGGTCGAGACCGACACCTTCCTGCGCACCATGGGCTGGCGCCAGGTCGCGCAGCAGGAGTACGACACCCAGCTCTCCGCCGACGCCAAGAAGTACCTGAAGGCCTACTCGGACGGCGTCAACGCCTGGCTGAACCAGCACCCCGGCGGCCAGGGCGCCTCGCTGGAGTACGCCGTGCTCGGCGCGGTCAACAGCGGCTACAAGCCCGAGCCCTGGGACCCGGTGGACTCGGTGGCCTGGCTGAAGGCGATGGCCTGGAACCTCTCCGGCAACCTGCAGGAGGAGATCGACCGGTCGCTGCTCTCCCAGGACTTCTCGCCGGAGCAGATCGCCCAGCTGTACCCGGACTACCCGTACGACCGCAACGGCACCATCGTGAAGACCGGCACGATCGGCAAGGACGGCAACTACCAGCCCGCCGACGGCTCCACCGCCCCGGCCGCCGCCACCGCTGCCGCAGCCCAGGGCCGGGCCGCCACCAAGTCGCTGTTCACCGACATCTCCGACAAGATGGCCGCGCTGCCGCAACTGCTCGGCCCGCAGGGCCAGGGCATCGGCTCCAACTCCTGGGTGGTCAGCGGTGACCACACCGTCTCCGGCAAGCCGCTGCTCGCCAACGACCCGCACCTCGGCCCCGGCCTGCCCTCGGTCTGGTACCAGATGGGCCTGCACTGCCGGACCGTCAGCGCCAAGTGCGGCTTCGACACCTCGGGCTTCACCTTCGCCGGCATGCCCGGTGTGGTGATCGGCCACAACCAGAAGGTCTCCTGGGGCTTCACCAACCTCGGCGCCGACGTCCAGGACCTCTACCTGGAGAAGGTGACCGGCCCCGACACCTACCTGGTCGACGGCCAGCAGGTGAAGTTCCAGACCCGCAAGGAGACCATCAAGGTCGCCGGCGGAGCCGACCGGACCATCACCGTCCGCACCACCAACCGCGGCCCGCTCATCTCGGACCAGAGCTCCGAGGAGCAGAGCGTCGGCAAGTACGCCCCCGCGGGCAACGCCGCACCCGACCGCGCCCAGGGCTACGGCGTGGCACTCCAGTGGACCGCCCTCACCCCGGGCAAGACCATGGACGCGGTCTTCATGCTGGACCGCGCCACCAACTGGACCGAGTTCCGCGCCGCCGCGGCCGACTTCGCGGTCCCGGCGCAGAACCTGATCTACGCCGACACCAGCAACAACATCGGCTACCAGGCGCCGGGCATGATCCCGCAGCGCACCAAGGGCGACGGCAGCTACCCGGCCCCCGGCTGGGACTCCAGCTACGGCTGGAAGAAGGACTTCGTGCCCTTCAACTCCCTGCCGTACAGCTTCAACCCCAAGAACGGCTACATCGTCACCGCCAACCAGGCCGTGGTGGACGCCACTTACCCGTACCTGCTCACCAAGGACTGGGAGTACGGCACCCGGGCCAAGCAGATCACCGACCTGATCGAGGGCAAGCTCAAGAACGGCGGCAAGATCTCGCCGGACGACATGCAGTCGATGCAGCTGGACAACACCAACGTGATGGCCCAGACGCTGGTCCCGCTGCTGCTCAAGGTCAACATCACCGACCCGTACGTCCGCGAGGCGCAGGACCTGCTGAAGACCTGGAACTACCGCCAGGACGCCGACTCCGCCGCGGCCGCGTACTACAACGGCGTCTGGCGCCAGCTGCTCACCCTCGCGTTCGGCCAGAAGTTCCCGGCCGACCTCCGGGCCAAGGGCGACTGCCTGCTGGTCCGCCAGAAGAGCAACAGCACGCTGCCGGACGGCGCGGTCGGCGCCGACACGCACCCGGTCACCGAGTGCGGCACCCGCGACGCCCACTTCGCCCAGCCGGACGGCGGCGACCGCTGGACCGAGGTGGTCCGGCAGCAGCTGGCCAACCCCAAGAGCCCGTGGTGGGACTACGTCGACTCCAACCACATCCAGCAGCACGGCCTGAACAACCTGCTCGCAGAGGCCCTCAAGGACGCCCGCCAGGACCTCACCGCGCAGATGGGCAAGGACATCAAGACCTGGAACTGGGGCCGGCTGCACTCGCTGAGCCTCAAGGAGCAGACGCTCGGCACCGACGACTCCTCGATCGCCTCCGGGCTGGTCCACGCGCTGCTCAACCGCGGCCCGTACCAGCTCTCCGGCGGCAGCGCGGCGGTCAACGCCTCCGGGTGGAACGCCGCGGCGGGGTACGACGTGGACTGGATCCCCTCGATGCGGATGGTCGTCGACCTCAGCGACTTCAACGCCTCACGCTGGATCAACGTCGGCGGCGCCTCGGGCCACGCCTTCCACGCCAACTACAACGACCAGACCGCCCTGTGGGCCAAGGGTGATCTGCTGCCCTGGGCCTGGTCGGCGGACGCGGTGGAGAAGGCCACCAAGCACAAGCTGGTCCTCAGCGCGCAGTAAGCCCGTGCAGTGACCCCACGAAGGGGCGGCGCGGTCCTCCGGGACGCGCCGCCCCTTCCGCGTCATCGGGGGCCGAAGCGGTGCACCGCGCTCGGTGTGACCACGGCGTGGACCGGGTGGTCGTGGGGCTCGGCGGGGACGGTGTCGAGGAGTTCGGCGTCGTACAGCAGCGTGGCCAGCAGCGGGTGTGCCCGGGCGCGGGCCAGCCGGGCCAGCACCCGGTCGTACGAGCCGCCGCCGCGCCCGAGCCGCAGGCCCCGCCGGTCCACCGCGAGCCCGGGCAGCAGGACCAGCGCGGCGCCGCAGACCGCGTCCGGACCGAGCCGGTGCCCGGTCGGCTCCAACAGGCCGCGCCCGGCGGGGGCGAGCCGCTCGTGGCCCTGGTACTCGGCCCAGTCCAGGTCGTTGTCGGGGAGCAGCACCGGCAGCAGCACCCGAACTCCCCGTCCCCGCAGGGCGTCCAGCAGGGGCCTGGTCCCGGGCTCCGTCCCGACCGACACGTACGCGGCGACGGTCTGCCCCGGACCGGCCAGCTCAACGGCGTGTTCCGACAGCGCGGCGGCGGCGGTTTCGCGCCATTCGGGCGACAGCGCACGTCGGTCCGCGAGCAGCCGTGACCTCAGCTCGGCCTTCTCGTTGTGCAATGGATCCTCCTGGGTCCGCTCCCGCCGACGCCACGGGTCTGTCCTGTGCCGGTCGGCGTTCAGAGCCTGACATGCGGAAGGCGATGGATGTCCACCCAGCTGCTGACCGGCGCCCTGGCCGGGCTGAGCGCCACCGGGCTGGCCGCGGCCGCGCTGTCCGGGTTGCGGCTGCGCCGGCTCGCCGCGGGCGCCGCCGAGCGGGAGTCGGGGCTGCGGCAGCGGATCGCCGAGCTGGAGGCCGAGCGGGACGCGCTGCAACGGACCGCGTCCTGCGACCCGCAGACCGGTGTCTGGAACTACCGCCATCTCCAACTGACCCTGGACCGCGAGGTGGAGCGCTGCCGCCGGGCCGGGACGGGCGCCGGCCCGCGCCGGCTGGCGCTGCTGATGATGGAGATCACGGGCTTCGAGGCGGTGGTCGCCGAGCACGGGCGGCGCCGGGCCAACGCGGTGCTGCGTGACCTGGCCCAGCGGCTGAGCGTGGAGATCCGTCGCTCCGACACCCTCGGCCGGTACGGCGGTGAGGAGTTCCTGGTGCTCCTGCCGGACACCGGCGCCGAGGGCGCGGCGCACGTGGCCGAGCGGCTCTGCTGGTCGGTGCGCCGGCACCAGCTGCTGGACTGGTCGCCCGCCGGCCCGCAGACCCGCAGGCCGGTCGGTGGCAACGGTCTGACCGCCGCCATCGGCATCGCGGTGCTGCCCGCCGACGGCATGCACGCGGCCGTCGTGCTGCGCGCCGCCGACCGCGCGCTCGCCCGCGCCCGCAGCGCGGGGGGCGACTGCTGGCGCTCCGCGCGGCAGTCCGAGCACACCGGTGACGAGAGCCCGGTCAGCCACACCAGACCCGTGGACCCGGTGCACCGGGCCGACCCGGTGCGGCATTCGCACGAGGCCGCCCTCGCCCGCGGCACCGACGACGCCGGGCCCGACGTCTCCCGGGACGGACCGGAGGATCGGAACAATCAGCCCGAAAACGCTGAAAGCACCGGTAATCTGGCGCCCTGCACCGAAGGGGCGGCACCGCTCACCTCCATCGGTGCTGCCCGTCCTCCCCGGCCACAACCGCCGGACACGACGGGATCTGAAAGTGATCTCGGGTTTACGTTCGGTTAACCCGGATCTCAGGTCAGCGGAACCATGCCTCAGTAAGGTCGACGCCATGACGAAGACGCACTCCCGAACGCCCGTCACGAAGGCGGTCGTTCCCGCCGCAGGGCTGGGGACCCGCTTCCTGCCCGCGACCAAGGCGACCCCGAAGGAGATGCTGCCGGTTGTCGACAAGCCGGCCATCCAGTACGTCGTCGAAGAGGCCGCCGCCGCCGGGCTCTCCGACATACTGGTGGTCACGGGCCGCAACAAGCGGGCCCTGGAGGACCACTTCGACCGGGCCTACGAGCTGGAGGAACTGCTCGCCCGCAAGGGTGACAAGGACCGGCTCACCCGGGTCCAGGAGTCCGCCCGCCTGGCCAACATGCACTACGTCCGCCAGGGCGACCCGAAGGGCCTCGGCCATGCCGTCTCGGTCGCCGAACAGCACGTCGCGGGCCAGCCGTTCGCCGTCCTGCTCGGTGACGACCTGATCGACCCGCGCGACCCGCTGCTGTCCCGGATGATCGAGGTGCAGCAGGAGCTCGGGGGCTCGGTGGTGGCGCTGATGGAGGTCGACCCCTCGCAGATCCACCTCTACGGCTGCGCCGCCGTGAAGCCCAACGGCTTCGGCGAGGACGTGTTCCGGATCACCGACCTGGTGGAGAAGCCGGACACCGCCGACGCGCCGTCCAACTACGCGGTGATCGGCCGCTACATCCTGGACCCGGCGGTCTTCGACGTGCTGCGCGAGACCGAGCCGGGCCGCGGCGGCGAGATCCAACTGACCGACGCGCTGCGCGAGCTGGCCCAGCGGGACGAGTCCGCCGGCGGACCGGTGCACGGTGTGATCTTCAAGGGGCGCCGCTACGACACGGGCGACCGCGCGGACTACCTTCGCGCTATCGTCCGACTTGCGTGTGAGCGCGAGGACCTGGGTGCGGAGTTCCGTTCCTGGCTCAGGGAGTTCGTGGCCACCGAGATGCAGGACTGAGCCGCGGCCGACCGGCCGCCGGGGCGCGACCGAGCTGCGAGGAAGCGAGCGTGAGGCGATGACCGGGACGAACGACCCCTGCTGCGAAGAGAGTTCGGCCCCGGCTGCGCCCCGGATGTGGACGGTCGACGAGCATCTCGCCGACGTCCTCGGGCAGATCGCCCCGCTCCCGCCGATCGAACTCCAGCTGCTGGACGCCCAGGGTTGCACCCTCGCCGAGGACGTGGTCGCCGCCACCGACCTGCCGCCCTTCGACAACAGCTCGATGGACGGCTACGCGCTTCGCACCGCCGACACCGCCGGGGCCACCGAGCAGTACCCGTCGGTGCTCACGGTGGTCGGCGACGTCGCGGCGGGCGCGGGCGAGCTGCCCAAGGTCGGCCCCGGCCAGGCGGCCCGGATCATGACCGGTGCCCCGATGCCCCCCGGCGCCGAGGGCGTCGCCCCGGTCGAGTGGACCGACGGCGGCGCCGGTACAGGGCGGGCCGCCGACAGCATGGCCGCCCCGGTCGAGGGCGAGGAGGTGCGCGTCCTGCGCCCGGTGGACGAGGGCGCGCACATCCGCCGCCGCGGCAGTGACATCGCCGCCGGCGACCGGGTGCTCCCGGCCGGGGCCATGCTCGGCCCGGCCCAGCTCGGCCTGCTGGCCGCCATCGGCCGCGGTACGGTCAGGGCCCGGCCGCGGCCGCGCGTGGTGGTGCTCTCCACCGGCAGCGAACTGGTCCAGCCCGGGGAGAGGGTGGGCCCCGGACAGATCTCCGACTCCAACAGCTTCACCCTCACCGCCGCCGCCCGGGACGCGGGCGCGATCGCCTACCGGGTCGGCGGCGTCCCGGACGACGCCGCCACCCTGCGCTCCGTCCTGGAGGACCAGCTGGGCCTGGCCGACCTGATCGTCACCAGCGGCGGCGTCAGCGTCGGCGCGTACGACGTGGTCAAGGAGGCCCTCCAGTCGGTCGAGGGCGGCGAGGGGGCCGGGGTCGACTTCCGCCGGCTGAGGATGCAGCCGGGCAAGCCGCAGGGCTTCGGCCGGATCGGGGCCGGTGCCGGAGTGCCGCTGCTGGCGCTGCCCGGCAACCCGGTCAGCGCGTACATCTCCTTCGAGCTCTTCGTCCGCCCGGTGATCCGCACCATGCTCGGTGCCGCGGACATCCACCGCCCGGTGGTCCGGGCCCTCTGCCCGGACGAGCTGCGCTCCCCGGCGGGGCGGCGGCAGTACCTCCGCGGCTGGTACCAGGACGGCGAGGTGCGCCCGGTCGGTGGCGAGAGCTCGCACCTGGTCGGTGCGCTGGCCAGGGCCAACTGCCTGATCATCGTCCCCGAGGAGACCACCGCGCTGGCCCCGGGCAGCACCGTGGATGTGGTCCTTCTCACGGACTGAGCGGGGCGGGGAGGTACGGTAGCGCGGTATTCGTACCCACAGCGCGGAGTTCGCGCCGCGCCTGTCTGCCGTACCCCTGGAGTTTCCCCGTGACCGCACCCTCCGGCGAGCGACCCGGCGACCGCCTCACGCACGTCGATGACACCGGCGCCGCCCGCATGGTCGACGTCTCCGAGAAGGCGACCACCGTACGGACGGCCGTGGCCGCCGGACGGGTGCGGGTGGCCCCGCGTGTGATCGAACTGCTGCGTGGCGAGGGGGTGCCCAAGGGTGACGCGCTCTCCGTCGCGCGGATCGCCGGGATCATGGGCGCCAAGCGGACCCCCGAGCTGATCCCGCTCTGCCACCCGATCGCCATCTCCGGAGTCAAGGTCGACCTGACCGTCACCGACGAGGCCGTCGAGATCACGGCGACCGTGAGGACCGCCGACCGGACCGGCGTCGAGATGGAGGCCCTCACCGCAGTCGCCGTGGCCGGCCTCACCGTGATCGACATGGTCAAGGCGGTCGACAAGGGTGCCGCGATCGAGGACGTCCGGGTGCTCGCCAAGACCGGCGGCAAGAGCGGCGACTGGTACGCGCCGGAGGCCTCGCGATGAGGGCACTGGCGGTCACCGTCTCCAACCGCGCCGCCGCGGGGGTGTACGAGGACAGGGGCGGCCCGCTGCTGGTCGCCGGACTGCGCCGGATGGGCTTCGAGGCCGACGGCCCGCGGGTCGTCCCCGACGGCGACCCGGTCGAGGCCGCCCTGCGCGAGGCCGTCGCCGCCGGCTACGACGTCGTGCTCACCACCGGTGGCACCGGAATCTCGCCGATGGACCTGACCCCCGAGATGACCGCCCGGGTCATCGACCGTCAGATCCCCGGCATCGCCGAGTCGATCCGGGCGCACGGGCGCGAGAAGGTGCCCACCTCGGCGCTCTCCCGGGGCCTGGCGGGCCTGGCCGGACGCACCCTGATCGTCAACCTGCCCGGCTCCACCGGCGGCGTCAGGGACGGCCTGGCCGTCCTCGAACCGCTGCTCGCCCACGCCGTGGACCAGCTCGGCGGCGGCGACCACCCCCGGCCGGCCGCGGACGAGGGCGGGCCAGCCGGGCCCGCCGCGGGTTCCGAGGGAGGCGCGAACTGAACAGCGGCTGGCAGGTGGAGCTGCACCAGGGGGACGTCACGCTGCGCCCGATCAGGGTCCGTGACCAGCGCGCCTGGCAGGAGGCCAATCGGCGGAACCGGGACTGGCTGCGCCGCTGGGAGGCGACCGTTCCGCCCGCGCAGCAGGGCCGGATGGCCGGCTCCCGGCCGACGTACCGGCAGATGGTCCGCTACCTGCGCGGCGAGGCGGCGGCCGGGCGGATCCTGCCCTTCGTGGTGCTCTACCGGGGTGAACTGGTCGGCCAGTTGACGGTCGGCAGCATCACCTGGGGCTCGATGTGCTCGGCCAACGTCGGTTACTGGATCGACGAGGCGGTGGCCGGCCGGGGCATCATGCCGACCGCCGTGGCGCTTTCGGTGGACTATTGCTTCGCGGTTCTCGGCCTGCACCGGATCGAGGTCTGCATCCGACCGGAGAACGGGCCGAGCCGCCGGGTCGTCGAAAAGCTCGGCTTCCGCTCGGAGGGAATGCGTCCACGGTATCTGCACATCGACGGGGACTGGCGGGACCACCTGGTCTATGCGCTGACCGCCGAGGAGGTGCCGGAGGGCCTGCTGAACCGCTGGCGTGCGGTCAGTTCCCGAGGTCAGTACGGTAATTGAATATATGTTCGAATAGATGATATCGATATGGCATCGCCACCCCCGCGAGTGGTCACAAATGCCGGCAAAATAGTCGGAGAATCAGCTTGATCGCACGACACGCCGTGCCAAATTGCTGCCGGGCCTTCACCGACCCCCGTACCGTGTGAAAGGTGAGCAGCAGCGGCCTTATCTACGCGGTCATCGTAGGGGCCTGGGCTGCCTATCTGGTGCCGATGTGGCTCCGCAGGCAGGACGAGCTGAACGAGGCTCGTCCGACGGAACGCTTCAGTACCGCGATCCGCCTGCTGGCCGGCCGATCGGCACTGGAGCGGCGGGCGGCCCGGTCCCTCGGTGACGACGGCGACAGTCCGGCTTCGGAGCCGGTTCCCGACTCGGAGTCCCCGGAGTCCTTGGAGTCCTTGGAGTCCCCGGAGTCCCCGGAGTCCCCAGGATCATCGGGCGCTTCGGCCTCCGCCGACCGGAGCGAGGTGGACGCCCCTTGCCAGGCGGCCTCCGGGCCTTCGCCGCAGCGGGGTGCGCAGGCCCGCCCGGGCGACCGGCGGGCCCGGCTGCTGGCCCGGCGGCGGCGGATGGTCACCACACTCTTCCTCGCCTTCGCGGCGGGTGCGGTGACCGCCGCGGTGGCGGGCGTGGCCTTCCTCTGGGTCCCGGCCGTTCCGGCGATCCTCCTCACCCTCTACATCGGCTACCTCAGGCGGCTGGAGCACCAGCGGTACGAGGTCAAGCTGGACCGCGCCCGCGCCGCCCAGGCCGCCGAGCGCCTCCGCGAGCGGGAGCGGGCCCGTGCGGGCCGCCCCGAGGTGGCGGGGGACGACGCGTTCCCTACTGAGCGGGGGGCTGAGCCGGACGCGGAGCGGGCGGACGAGTCGACGGTGGAGCTCGCGGCGGAGCGGTCGGCGGACCGGGCGGGGGAGCGGGCGGGGGAGCGGGTCTTCGAGCGTCCTGCCGACTCCGACCGTCCGCACCTGCGGGTGGCCGAGCCGGGCGGGCGGCGCGAGCCCGCGGAGAGCTCGGCCGCGGTGCTGGCGGAGGCGACCGACCACGAGGAGTGGGTGGACGGCATGCGTGAGAACGCCGCCGCCGGTCCGGAGTCGTGGGAGCCGGTTCCGGTGCCGTTGCCGACGTACGTGACCGCTCCGGTGGCCCCCCGGGTCACCCGCGGCCTCGATCTCAACGCCCGTGACGCCTGGGACTCCGGTCGCCCGGCCGAACTCCGCAGGACGCCCCTCTTCGACCAGTACGCCGAGGTCGTCCCACCGCCGCCGGGGGAGGACTACCTCGCCCGCCCCCGGGCTGCCAACGAGTAGCCCGCCCCGACCCCTCACGCCCCGCCGCCGGTCAGTGACCTGCAGCGGGGCGTCCGGCTGGCAGGGGGGTGGTCACGAGCCACCTCGAAAAGGTGCTAGAGTTCTTTCTCGTTGGGGCTGTGGCGCAGTCCGGTAGCGCACCTCGTTCGCATCGAGGGGGTCAGGGGTTCGAATCCCCTCAGCTCCACCCAACGACTGTTCACGAGTCCGACTCGTGACTGGTCACGAGATCCCGCTCGGCCGACTCGGCCGGGCGGGATTTCTGCGTTGTGAGGGCCTGTTCGAGGCGATGTCCGATCTCGGCAGGCCTTCGCGAGTAACGTCCGGCGGGCTTTGGCAGCACTTCGGGGGTGGTTCGGGGTGCAGGAGGCATGCCGGGGCCGCCGTTGGGGTGTGGGCCAACGACAGTGTGACGTAAGTCGCTTCCGGGCTTGGGTGGACGGCTCGTCAGGCGGCTGGTGGGGGAAGCCCGTTGATGGCGGCGGGGGCGTGGGTGAGGCTGTCGTAGTCCTCGTCGGCTCCGGGTGCGGAATTCTCGGTGCCGGCGGTCTCGGTCTGGAGCCAGTCGTGGATGATCTGCAGGTTGATCATGCAAATCATGAGCGCGAGGAGGAGGGACTGGGCGACGCGGCCGTGGGCGAGGCGTTTCTTCGGCTCGGCGATGTCGATGCGGTGGCCCTTGGCCCGGCCGTTGAGGCCTTCGTTGTTCGCCCGGATGGGCCGGTAGGTGTCGTGCCAGGCTGCGCCGAGGTAGGGCCGGTCCTGGCGGAGTTTGTCCAGCTTGCCGAGGTCGCCGGGGCGGATGGTGATCGTCGGCTTGCGGCAGATTCTCGGCAGTTCTGTCCCTGGCGGTGGCCGGAGGCGCTCGGCGGGGCTGATCTGGACGGCGGGTTTCGCCGAGGGGTGGGCGGCGGTGGCGCGGGCGTTGGTCAGATCGATGACGGCCGGCACGTTGGCTTCTGGCCGGTGGAGGCGGTTGAAGCGGGGGCAGGTCACCGCCGGGGAGGGGCCCGCAGCTGGGCATTGCAGTCGGATGGTGCCGGTGTGGTCGGGGCCCTGTTTGCGTTTGAGGAAGTAGGGCTCCCGCGCGGCGATGCGGCTGGTCTGCTGGTCGTCGAGGTTGCGTACGGCTTTGTCGTCCAGGCCCGTGGTGGCGTTCGCCAGCGCGTCCGGCATGGCCGGGCAGGCGAGGGCGCCGTCGACGAGCAGGGCGCCGAGGTGGGTGCCCTGGATGCCGCGCTGGTCCTGTTTGTAGTCGAGGACGAGCTGGTAGCCCAGGCGGCGGGCGGGCATGGCGAAGTGGTGGGTCTGCTGGTCGGTGTAGGCACGGTCGGCGGCCAGCAGGCCGGTGGGCAGCCGCAGGCCGAGCAGGGCGAGGGCGTCGAGGGCCTGGACGGCGTTGGGGCCGATGCGCTTGCCGGGAGTGTCCAGGACGAGTCCGAGCGCGAGCTGCGGATGCCGGCTGACCCGCTCGCCTGCCTTGGGGTGGCCGACTGGATGCCGTCTGCTGGCGGCGACGAGCACGGTCGCGCTGTGGCCGAAGACGCCCTCGTCGCTGCCGCCGCTGAAGTGCCAGCCGGCGGTGGTCTCGACGGATGCGAGATCGCGCCGCTCGCTTGGTGGGTGGTGCCAGGCGGGGACGGAGGTGGTGTCGACGCCGATGTCGCCGAGCCAACGTTTGAGGTGACCGCGGCGGTGGGCGAGGCGGACGGTGACCAGGACGAGCCGGTTGCTGATCTCCTGGAGTACTGCCCTGCGGCGGACGTGTTCGGGCGCGTCGTCCTCCCAGGCGGCGGCGTGGACCGCCGCCTCGGCGAGCGGCAGGCGCGTTCGCCGGTCGCACCGGCTGGGATCGAGCGCCGTGGTGAGGCGGTCGAAGCTGCGGTAGACGCGGCGCGTGAACGCGATCCGGGCATGCTGGTCCTGCGGGTCGACATCCTGGACGCCGAGCCAACCCTGCGCGGTGACAGTCAGCTGGTCCAGCAGGATCCTGCAGGCGTCGGCGAGCGACGCGCTGTTGTTGTAGTGCAGCGACAGCAGCAGGGCGACCAGGACGGTCTGCGGGGGCAACCCGGGCGGTCCCGGGCGGCCCTGGAGCTCGGTGTCGATGAGTTCGACGGCTCCGGACTGGTGCAGCAGATGCGTGAGCTGCCCCACCTTGGAGTCCGGGATCAGTGCGGGCGCGTCGCTGGCCGGAAGGGGGCGACAGTGCCGGATCTTCGTCGGGTCGCGCCACGAACCCGGGACGGTCACGGTCGGCGGCCCCGCAGGAGCCGGGATGCTGTTGCGTCGTCGAGTGGTGGGACGAAGTGCTGGTAGCGGGCCAGGGACGCTGCCGAGGCGAGGCCGGCCGCCTTGGCGATGAGGTCGTGGTCGATGCGGTCGCACATGAGCTCGACGATCCAGGTGGCCCGCAGCCGTCCGGCCGACAGCTGTGGCAGACCGGCTGGCGGCTGGTGGACCAGCGACCAGGAGCCGATCAGGTTCTTGGCGTAGGGCGTGGTGCGGCGGGGCCGGAACAGGTAGCCGCCGCCGGCCAGGGCGGCGAGCTCGGCGAGGACATCCTCCCAGCCTTCCCGGGCGACCACAGGAGAGCGGTTGATGCCGGTGTGCACCAGCGGATGCCCGGGGCCGGCGCGGCGGAGGTCCCGGCCGCGGGAAGCGGCGACCTCTCTGGGCATGAGCCCGCAGCCCGCACCGAGCCCCATCAGGGCGAGCGCGTCGGTCCGCTGCTGGCCCGGCAGATAGCTCGCCCAGTGTCGCAGCCCCGCCAACTCGCCTGCTTCGTATGGCTCGTGAGGATTGGCGGGCGCGTGCAGCCGGGGCGGAACCGGCTCGCCTCGGTCGGTCCAGGCCAACGCGTCGCGTACTCGCCGCAGCCAGGTGCGGTAGGTCTGCACCGTGGTCGGCGCCACGCTGCCCGCCCGGGACAGCACGAAGGCATCGATGACCTCGCCCCGCAACCAGGCATCCGGCTCGCGCGGCAGCCCACTCGCCTCCGCCCACAGTGCCAGCCCGGCCGTGGCGTGCAGCAGCCGCTCGACGTCGTAAGGCACTGCGGTGACCGTGGCGGTGACGACCGCGCGCACCAAGGGCGCGACGTCGTCCCAGGCCGATGGCGCCTCGCGAGGGCGGTAGCGGGCGATCTTCGCGGACGTGTCTGGATCAAGGACCACGCTCCACGAATACCGGCTGGTCAAGCAGCCGTCAGGGGATTGATCGACTTCAACGGACAGGATGGTGCGAGCATGGTGGGAGGACGCGCCCGCGTGCGCCCCCCTCGGGATCTGACCGACGATCCGGAAGCCTGGCCCAGCCTGGCCAGCGCCGATGTCGGAGCGGAGTCGGTGAGGAAGATCTCCCGCCGACTCGCCGAAACCCTCAGCGATCAAGGACTGAGCCTGCGCCAGGCAGCCGCCGGGTCCGGGGTGAACCGGCAGGCGATCGCTGACCTGCTGGCCGGTCGGTCCTGGCCGGACGTCGCCACCATCGCTCGCCTGGAGCACTTCCTGGGTGTCGCGCTCTACCCTGTGGCGAGTGGAAAGGGAACTGCTGTTCATACGTAGTCTTTCCGCGCCCCGGCCGGAAAGCGACCGGGAACGACGAATTAGGCCACGCACCCTTCGAGGTGAGCAGAATTGCTCTAACCTCGAAGGTGCGTGAGCCACGTTCAGGTGGGTCCACGTATTGGGGCGCCGATGGAGGGCCTAATCTCGTCGGCGCCCCGCCCTCTTGCCGAGAACAGCAGAAGGCCGGTTGTCTCATTCCCGTCCGGTTTCCGCGTCAGGCGACTCCCCTCAGCATCGGAGCGATCCGGTAGAGCCCGGTCTCGACCTCCAGCAGTCGGCCCTGCTGAACCAGCCGCTTGGCCGTCACCCTGACCGTCTCGAACTTCCGTCGCTCAAGCGGGCGCCCGAGTGCCTCGGTGATCTGCCGGACTCGCATCTCCCGCCCTGAGGTCGCCATCACCTGCATGACCGCCTCCGCCAGCTGGCCGCTCGCAAGCCCGCCACCTTGCTTGAGGCGACCCAGTGACGGTGCGGCAGCCTGCTGACCGCTGTCATCCCCTCGTGCGGGTTCAGGCGGTGCAGCGTCTGCGGACTCCTCAGAGGGTTGCTCGGGGTCAGGAGTCCCCGTCGAGCGGCCATCCGGCACGGCGAGCTCCGCGAGCGCGAGAGTGAGAGCCTCACGACGGGCTTCGGCAACGGCCACCTCCTGCTCAACCACAGCCAACTCCGTCGCCAACTCCTGGCGGCGCAAGTTGAGTTCGCTGGCCTTGCGGGCGTAGAAGCCCGCCGCCTCGCGCAGGCCGCGCGTTACCTGATCCTGATCGAAGTCCCCGGAGTCTGCCATCACACCCCAACCGCCCATCAGGCCAATAAAGCCACAGACATCGTAGGAAGACGCAGGCAATGATGGCAGCCAAATGCCAAATGTGCGTAACTGGTTGTCTGGCACCATGGAACGATAATTCGCACCTCGGATTGATGTTCTATATAGGAGTTGGACCAATCGGCCCCTCCTCCTATCGCGGCGTGTGAACAACAGCTGTTTCGAACCGGCTTCCTGGGTCGGTTTCGAGGGTCGCACGCTCGGCGAACGCCAAGTCCGGTCGTACTTGAGGCACAGGCCGCTGCCAAGGGCTGTCCCGCAACGCTGGCGAATCGTGATGGGTGTAGCCGTCCTGCAGCGGCTATCGTGAGTGCCATGCCTCGCCTCCGTGACTAACCAGCAGTCGCCCAGCAGCCGCCGCGGCGGCTGCTGGGCCATGCGAAGCGTCTACGCGTTCGCCATTCGTCCCTTACCGCTCCATGGGACGTCTTCGCTGTTTGGAGTCATCAGGTGCTCACTGCTCGATCTCGCGTGCCCGGACGCCTTGTGGCGCTCCTACGAACCAGCTCCGACTTCAGACGTCTGTTCTGCGCTTCTGCGTTCAGCCTGACCGGTGACTGGTTCACCTTCGTCGCGTTGAGCGGCTTCGTCTACCACCGCACTGGCTCGCCCGGATTGACCGCGCTCCTGTTCGCCGTCAACTCGCTCCCTGGCGTACTACTGATCCCACTCATCGGTCCGCTCACCGATCGCTTCGACCGTAGGCGTCTGCGGATCGCGTGCGACATCGGGGCCGTAACGCCGGTAGTCGGCCTGCTGATCGCCTTTCACCTGAGATCGGTGCCGCTTGCTCTGGTCTGCATGGCCGCTCTGTCGGTGTTCGCCGCCCTGGCGAGTCCCATTCCCGAGACCGTCCTGCCTAACATGGTCGACGCCCAGGATCTCCCGCTGGCCCAGGCCGCACTTGGCAGCGTGTACTCCGCAGGCCTCCTGGTAGGAGCCGGGCTGGGTGGTTTGGTCACTGCCACGTTGGGAAGCTCCACCACTCTGCTCATTGACGTCGTCTCGTTCGCCGTGTCAGCCCTCCTCATCGCCAGGATTCGCCGGCCCTTCTCAGCGGCTGAGCCGGGTCGACGCATGCGCGTGTGGGCGGACACCACCGAACTATGGCAGTTCGTACGGGCCACCCCTGTGGTAGCCGTGTTCCTCTGGCTGACAGCAGGACTGCGCCTTTCCTACGGCATGGTCGGCCTCCTGCCCGCCTACGCCCTCGACCGCTTCCACGTCGGAGACGCGGGAGTTGGCGTGCTGTACCTGGCCCAGGGAGTCGGCGCTGTTCTCGGCCCCTTCCTGGGCCGGCGGATCACTGGCGGTTCCACCGACCGGCGTCTGTTCGTAGCTACTGGCGCCCTGGCCGTCTTCGGTCTCGGATACCTGGCTCTGGCGCAGGTCAGCAACCTGGGGTTGGGTATGGCAGCCGCCCTGATGGGCCATCTCGGGGTGGGGGCGTGCGCGATCCTTGCCATCAACGGCCTGCAACTGGCGAGCCCTGACCACATTCGAGGGCGTGTGATGGTGCTGGCGTTCGGCCTCTCCTCCGGCTTGCAGGGAGTCTCATCACTGGCTGTCGCTCCGCTCGCAGCCACTCTCGGTATGACAGCGACCACGCGCCTGCTCGGTGTCCTCGCCGTCGCCTATGCCGCACTTTGGATCATTCCGATAGCACGTCCGCAAGAGACCCACAAGACCACAAAATCAGACAGGCGGCAGGAGGGTGCGCACGAGCGCACCGGATGAACCGTTACGCCTGTACCACCTCATGTTTCTTCAGGCGAAAGATCAGCATGCCGCAGAGCGGAGGATTTCACTCCACCGGCTTCATGTAGCTGACCAGGGCGTTTGCCCCTCCTGTTTGCTGAAGGCATTCGTCCCGTAACAGATGGATGAAAAGTGGCCCGCGGGGGCTAGCTTGCATGGTCTGCACACGCCATGCCAGGGTGCACGCTGTGGGCATTTCAGTTTCCGAGAGGAGGTAACGCAAATGGACGAGCTCCTCCAGAAGATCGCTTCTACGATCACCGACGAGGACATCGAGCAGGCCCAGGATTCCTCCGTGGCCATGCGTGAGAGCAGCCACAACGCGAAGAAGTACCGGCTGCAGATGTTCGCTGTCGACCCGGACTAATCCGGAGCGGGCTGCCGCGACTCACAGACGATAGATGAAGTCCTTAAAGGATTCCAGGCGCTGTGCAAGATTGAGCCAGACCTGGCCCCTCTGTTCGACCTGGCCGTGAATCACGTATTCGTAATGACGGAGCCTCAGAATCCGGGAAGCGGTTCATCGTTTGACGGAGTGGGGCTGATCTACGTGAATCCCCAGCCGGCATGGTCCACTCAGGACACTATCGAGTGCCTCACCCACGAATTTGCCCACACGCTCCTCTACTTGGATGCTATGCGTCACACCCACCACCCGGATTACCGGCTTCTGGACATGCCGGAAAACGAGGCTGAAACGGCGATCACGGGTCGGCGGCGTTCAATATTCTTCGCATTCCAGAGTTTCCTCATAGCGGCGGAGATACTCACAGTCCGGACCCGCCACCCAGAGATCTGCTCTGGTGTTGGGATCCACGGCTCCACGGTCGACATCCTGAAGACGGCGAAGAACACCTACGACCGCTGCATGCGGCACCCGAATTTGGACTTCCTCGCGACCTCTCGGCTGAAGGAACTTCTCGCGGACGCTCACTCGCGTATGTCCGAGATCGAGCATGCCCCGTAGCAATTCGATGTCGGTGCCGGGCGGCTTGCTGACTGTAGTGAGCTGGTCCAGGAGCGCGCAGGGGTGTCGCATGCGCACGACGGCACACGGGCCTTGGAAGGCTCGGCGAACGGCAGATGAGATCTGCATGTCCCGCGTGGCCTCGGCGAAGTCCTTCGGCGGCTTGCGCGGGTGAAGTGGCGGGAAGGCCGATGTCGATCGTGTGAGGCGCCGTCAGTCAGCTTCCAGAACGAAGAACAGGAAGCTTGGGCTGTTGGAGAGGATGCGGAAGTCGTCGGGGAACAGTTCCCGGGCGGCCGGGACGGGCTGCGGCTCGCTGATGACGGAGATCCGGAAGCCGGCTGCGGTGAAGGCGTCCGTCATCGCGTGGAGCGGCCGGTTCCAGAAGCTCATCGGGGCGGCCTGGCCGCCCATGGTCCACTCTTCGGTCCAGTTGTAGGTCGCGTAGTAGTTGGTCTTGCGCCCGGCCAGGCGGTGGATGCCGTGTATGGCGAAGGGATGGTCGACGGACACGATCAGCCGGCCGCTGGTCGTCAGCACGCGCCGCAACTCGGCCAGCGTCGACCCCCAGTCCTCCAGGTAGTGCAGTACCAGGGACGCCATGACATCGTCGAATGCACCGTCGGGGAACGGCAGCGGGTCACGAAGATCCACCACCTGCAGATCCGCCCCGTCGCCGAGCCGCCGCCGGGCCACCTCCAGCATCCCGGCGCTGGCATCGATGCCGGTCACAACGGCACCCCGGTCGCGCAGCTCGGCGAACAGGGGGCCGGAGCCGCAGCCGGCGTCGAGAACCCGGCGGCCGGCCACATCTCCGGCGAGTGCCAGGATCGCGGGCCGCTCGTAATAGGCGTTCATGATGCCGGCCTCGTTCTCGGCCGCATACACCTCGGCAAGGCTGTCGTAGTCGTTCACCCGGAACAGGGGCGCGGGCTCAACGTGATCTTCGGGCACGGTAGGCATGCAATGCATCCTGGCTTACCAGGCCAGGACGGCGCAGCCCGTCGGTTGGACCCGATTTCGGGAAACGATCATCCATCGGCCGGGAAGGGATCTACGACCTACGCCCTTCGGCGCTGGTCAGCCCTACTCGTGAACACCCCACCCAACGTCAGAGGCCCTTCCGGGATTAACCGGGAGGGCCTCTGGCCGTATGTGCGGCAGTGAAGTGCAGCGGCTGTGCAGGGTTCTGCGGCGCGTGATCCAGGTCACCCGAGGTGATTCTCCCCAGTGTCTGACGGGCCGCCTCTGGTGGCACGCGGATGCCCCGGCAGTCGCGGGGGCGGATCGCATGGACTTCGGCCGGTATCCCGGGGGCGCCCCCCCGAGCCCGGGGCGTGGCGCGGGCGGGCATCCCGTTCGACGCGGAAGGCCCTCGCGGGATCCCGGGAGGGCCGTCGGGTTCGCTTGGGGCGCCCGGTGTCCGGGCGTTGCCGGTGCCGGTGGTGCGGCTGCGTCAGTTCAGGCGGGCCAGGTAGTGGTTGTCGACCAGCCAGAGGACGTTGAGGCGGGCCGGGGAGCCGGCGACGAGGGCGGCGTCGAGCTGGTACTGGAGGCCGTAGCCGGGCTGGCCGAACCACGGGGCGATCGGGCCGGCGTGGACGGCGAAGGGCTTGAGGACGCGGTAGTCGTGGTAGTTGCAGGCGGCGGCGGGGCTGCCGTCGAGGCTCTGCGGGGGGATGGAGCGGGAGGCGTAGGGGAGGCCCTCGGGGGCGAGGAAGCCGCCGTACTCGCTGCCGTAGCGGTCGATGTCCTGACCGGGGAGCAGATGGACGGTGAACTCGACCGGGGTGCCGTCGGCGCGCAGCAGGTAGCCGTCGGACGGCGGGTAGATCCAGCCGGGGGAACCGGAGTTGGCGGTGGGGCTGTAGTAGGTGGCGAGGAACTTCTCCTCGGTCAGGCCGCCGGTGCGCCGGTAGCCGATCAGTTCGCGGCCGACCGGGCCGGTCCTGGGCAGGTCCTGCGGGCCGAGCCGGGCATCGTTGCCGTGGAAGTCGGCCGAGCACTCTCCCGCGGGGGCGGCGGAGCGGGCGGCCGTCGGGCCGGTGGCGGCCGCGGCCGGTACGGCTGGGGTGAGGAGTGCGGCGGCCGCCAGGACCGGCGCGAGGAACAGGCGAAGGCGCACATTGTCTCCGGAACGGGAGGGCGAGTCGGCACGGAGGGGAGAGCGGTCACCCTCCGTGCCCGGGTCGTCGCATAGGCAAATCGATCGGATGACGATCCGTCAATCGAACGCCCGGGTGCGGCTAAGCGGAGGATTGGATTTCGGCCAATTGCCCGGACGGCACGACGGGCCCGGAGCCGGGATGCGGCTCCGGGCCCGTCGTCAGGGCGGTCCGGGTCAGCTCTGCGGACCGGGGTGCCGGGTGAGCCGGCTGCCGCGCGGGTGGCGGGTCAGCTTGTAGCCCGCCACGCCGGCCAGGGCGGCCAGGGCGCCACCGCCGAGGGTCCAGAACCACCGGGTGTTCCAGCCGGAGAACAGGTCGGAGTACCAGTGGGTCTTCGGCTGGGCCGGTGCGGCGGCCCGGGTGGCGTCGGAGCCGTCCGCCGCCGCGGTGGGCGCGGCGGAGGCGCCGGCGGAGGGCGAACCGGCGTTGACCGGGGGTGCCAGTGGCGCCTTCAGCTCGCCGCCCTCGGGCTGGGCGTCGTCCGCCCCGCCCTTGGCGGTGATGTGCAGCTTGACCTGGGCCGCGAGGCCGAGGTCCTGCTGGTCCACGTCGCTGGTGGTGAGCCGGATGTAGTACGTACCCGGCAGCGGGTCACCGGACCAGGGCTCGGCCCAGGAGCGGATCTGCCGCAGGGTGCAGCTGACCGAGAGCGAGGTGTCCTTGGGCGTCGCCGTGGCGCCCTGCGGTCCGGCGGTGCAGGACTGGCGCCGGCGCAGCCCGTCGAAGAGTTCCACCGTCCAGGTCTGCGGTCCGTGCCGGTCCGTGCCGGGAGGCAGGGCGACGGTCACCTGCACGGTGTCGGTCTGGCCTTCGGAGGCGGGGAACGCCCAGTAGAGGTAGTCGCCGATGGAGGCCGACACGTTGGCCTCCTGGCCGGCCGCCAGGGTGGTCGCGGTCAGGAAGGAGGTGCCCGAGGTGGTGGCGGGGGCCTGGTTCCTGCCGGCCGGGCTCGCCGAGGGCGAGGCCGCCGAGGCGGCCGGGGCCAGGGCCGGCAGCAGTCCGAGCGCGAGCAGTGCTCCCGCGGCGAGGCGGTGCGGCGTGGTGGTGAGTCTGGTGCGCATCGTCAGTTCTCCTGCCAGATGGCGATCCGCCAGCGTGCCAGCCAGCCGAAGACCAGCCCGGTCAGCAGACCGGCACCGGTGAGCACCAGCAGCAACACCCAGCCGCGGCCGAGCCCGGCGGCCGGGCCGTCGGGGGCGGGGGAGGCGGCGGCCACGTCCACGGTCAGCTCCAGCGGCAGTCCGGGATCGGCGGACACACCCGGCTGCGGGGCGAAGGAGTTGCTGACGACCAGGCAGACCGTGTGGTCGGCGTTGGTGGCCGCCGAGCTGCCGGTCGTGGTGGCCTTCGCGGCGGTCGCCTGGGACGCGGACCAGCGCACACCGGTCGAGGCGACGTCGGTGCGGCCGCTGCCCGCGTCCGTGCCGCGGACCAGTTCCTGTCCCGTCGGGTCGGTGGCCTGCAGCAGCACGCCGTAGTCACGGGCGACGGCGCGGTCCATCGCTACGCTGACCGAGGCCCGCAGTTCCTGGCCCGCCTTGACCGGCACCCGGTAGACGCGGTGCTCGGAGAACTTCTCCCGGTCGCTGTAGACGCCGGGGGTCAGCAGCGGTGCGGTCTCGCACTTGTCGGTGCCGGCGGTCTTGGCGGGCGTCACCTTGTAGGTGTCGGCGTTCTGCTGGACGATCTGCTTCACCTTGCCGGTGAGCTGCTCCTGGCTGCGGACGTCGGTGTAGGTGCCGCCGGTCGCGCCCGCGATGCAGAGCAGCTGCTGGCGCGTCTTGTCGTCGTGGGCCAGACCGAGGGTGTCCACCACCAGGTGGGTGCCCTGGGCGGCGAGTTCGCGGGCCACGTCGCAGGGGTCGGGCGGGGCGCAGGTGTCCTCGCCGTCGGTGATCAGCACCACGCGGCGGGTGGTCTGGCCGCTGCCGAGGTCCTTGGCGGCCTCGCGCAGGGCGAGCCCGATCGGCGTCCAGCCGGTGGGGCGGAGGGTGGCCACGGCGGTCTTGGCCTCGACCTTGTTGGTCTTGCCGATCGGGAACAGCTGCTGGGTGTCCTTGCAGCCCATGGCCTGCTCGTTGCCGGGGTAGGTCGCGCCGAGCGTGCGGATGCCGAACTCGGTCTCGGTCGGCAGCGCGTCGATCACCTCGTCGATGGACTGCTGGGCGACCGAGATCCGGCTCTTGCCCTGGATGTCGGCGGTCCGCATCGAGCCGCTGACATCCAGGATCAGGTCGACCCGTGGGGCCTCGGAACTGGTGGGGCTGGTTGGGGTGGTCTCGTCCGCCTGCGCGGGCAGCCCGCTGAGCAGGGCCCCGGCGGATATCGCCAGCGCGGCCAGCAGGCCCAGTGGCCGCCTGACCGGCAATCGTCGTCTCATGGTCGTCACGGGCCCGATCCTATGGATCATCAGTTGGGAAAGACCAATGCTCCACGGGTGCCCGAACTGCCTTGCCGGAGAAGGAGAAACGGTGGTCCCGGGGTTCCGCGCGGGGAGAGTTCGTCAGGATCCTGTGGGCGCCTCTTACCGCCGGGTATCCGACGGTGCGTCGGGAGGAGCCGGTGCCGGGTGGTTCGGCCCCGGCCGACGCACCCCGCGGTGGATCCACAGCCTGTGGACGCATCCTGGGGTGTGCGGTGCCCCGACCGGCGCCGACCTGTGCGTTTCGGCGTGCCGGTACCCCGTGTGACCTGCCGGACTGACGCAGGCGTCCCGCCGCGCCGCTTGCTTTCTGTCCGGTTCGTCGGAGCATATGCGACGATTCGTATAAGGCGGACCTCGCCGTTCACCGTTTACGCCACTGGTGGATTCGCGGGGTACTGTCCCATCTTTGTGCGGTTGGTCCGCCCACTCTCCCCACGGAGCGGCCGCGGCACAGCCAGCTAGGACATCCGCCACCGCCTAGAAGGAACCACGCGTTGACCAGCCAGAGCCCCACCAGCGCGCGTCTGTTCAGACGGAAGCCCATCGACACCCTGATCGCCGAAGCCGGTTCGCCCGAGGGCCTGCCCGCCGGGGCCCCCGAGGAGGGCGGCCGTTCCGGGATCCACCTGCGCCGTTCGATCGGGCTGTGGCAGCTGTCCTCGATCGGCATCGGGGCGACCGTCGGAACCGGCATCTTCTTCGTGCTGAGCAGCGCGGTTCCCGAGGCCGGCCCCGCGGTGATCGTGTCCTTCGTGCTCGCGGCGGTCACGGCCGGCCTGACGGCGCTCTGCTACGCCGAGATGGCCTCCGCCATCCCGGTGTCCGGCTCCTCGTACAGCTACGCCTACG
Source organism: Kitasatospora sp. NPDC032150 (assembly GCF_055579945.1). Lineage (NCBI taxonomy): Bacteria > Bacillati > Actinomycetota > Actinomycetes > Kitasatosporales > Streptomycetaceae > Kitasatospora > Kitasatospora sp. NPDC032150. Next base: position 42,684 of record NZ_JBVIMH010000011.1, read on the forward strand.
CGACGCTCGGCGAGATCGTGGCCTTCGGGGTGGGCGTCTGCCTGCTGCTGGAGTACGGGGTCTCGGCCTCCGCGATCGCGGTGAGCTGGGGCCAGTACCTGAACAAGTTCTCCGACCTGGCCTTCGGTTTCCGGATCCCCGAGTGGATGGCGCAGCCGCCCGGCGACGGCGGGTACTTCAACCTGCCCGCCGTGATCCTGGTGGCCATGGTGGTCGTGCTGCTGATCCGCGGGGTCAGTGAGTCGGCGAAGGTCAACGCGGCCATGGTCGGCATCAAGATCGTGATCCTGCTGCTCTTCATCGCGATCGGCCTGACCGGCTTCCACTCCGGCAACCTGAGCCCCTTCATGCCGCTCGGCTTCGGCGGCGTCCAGGTGGCGGCGTCCAGCATCTTCTTCTCGTTCATCGGCCTGGACGCGGTCTCCACGGCGGGTGAGGAGGTCAAGAACCCCCGCCGCACCCTGCCGCTGGCGATCATCATGTCGCTGGTGGTGGTCACCCTGCTGTACATCGGTGTGGCCATCGCAGCCCTCGGCGCCCAGTCGTGGCAGAAGTTCGACGGCCAGGAGGCCGGGCTCGCGCAGATCCTCCAGGACATCACCGGGCAGAGCTGGCCGGGCCTGATGTTCGCGCTCGGCGCGATCATCTCGATCTTCAGCGTCACCCTGGTGGTGATCTACGGCCAGACCCGCATCCTGTACTCGATGGGCCGCGACGGCATGCTGCCGAAGAAGTTCGCCGAGATCTCCCCGAAGACCGGCACCCCGGTCTGGAACACCCTGGTGGTCGGCATCGGCGTCGCCGCCCTGGCCGCCTTCGTGCCCTTGGACATCCTCACCGACCTGACCAGCCTCGGCACCCTGGTCGCCTTCTCGGTGGTCTCGATCGGCGTGATCATCCTGCGCCGCACCCAGCCGCACCTGCCGCGCGGCTTCAGGGTTCCCGGCTACCCGGTGGTCCCGCTGCTCAGCGTCGGCTTCTGCGTCTACCTGATCTACGGGCTGCACCCGCTGACCTTCCTGTTCTTCGGGGTCGCCCTCGTGCTGGCGGCCGCCGTCTACTTCGGGTACAGCGTCAGGCACTCCAAGCTCAACCGGGCCGAGACCGAGCTCAGCGCGACCGGCTGAGTGCCGGCCGGATCCGCCCGCGTGCCGGGTCGAGGGGCCGTCGGGGAAGATCTCCCCTGACGGCCCCTCGGCGTTCGCCGCGCACGCGCCGACGGCGCGTCGGTGGGCCGTCGGGGATGCTCCCGGGCGCGATCGGAGGTTGGATGCGTATCGACGGGCCGCGCGGTGCGGCGCCGGCGGGGGAGTCACGGGTGGTACGGGAGTCGGGCATGGGCACTGGGCGGCGGCGGTTTCTGGGAATGGCGGTGGGGGCCGCGGCCGGGCTGAGTGCCTGCGACGCCGCCGGTACGCCGGGTGGGGCCGCCGCCGCGAGCGCTGCGGCCGCGGGAAGGCCGGCGGGCACGCCGTCGCCGAGCCCGTCCGCGACCTCGGCCGAGAACGCCCGGCGGGGCAACGCCGACTGGGGGGTGACGAAGGCCGGTCCGGCGCGGGCGATCGAGGGGTACGCCGACCGGGTGAGCGTGCTGCCGGGTGAGCGGTTCGGTCTGTACGTGTCGACCACCGCGCCGGGGTACACCGTGTCGGCGTACCGGATGGGTTGGTACGGGGGTGCGAGGGGCCGGCTGGTGTGGCGGTCCGAGCGGTTTCCGGGCAGCAGGCAGGGCGATCCGACGGTCGACGGGCGGACCAGGACGGTCCGTACCGACTGGGCCAGGAGCGCCACGGTGGACACCGAGGGCTGGCCGGAGGGCAGTTATCTGCTCCGGCTGGACGCCGAGGACGGCTCGGGGCAGCGGTTCGTCCCGGTCACCGTGCGGTCGGCCACGACCGCGGGGAAGACGGTGATCGTCAACGCCCCGGCCACCTGGCAGGCGTACAACGAGTGGGGCGGCTACAGCCTCTACAACGGTCCGACCGGCGGTCTGGCGACCCGTTCGTTGGAGGTGACCTTCGACCGGCCGTACCTGTACGACAACGGCGCCGGGCTGTTCCTGGTGTACGAGGCGCCGCTGATCGCGCTGGCGGAGCGGCTCGGCCTGCCACTGGCGTACACCACCGGGGTGGACGTGGCGCGTGAGCCGGAGCTGCTGCACGGGGCAACCGCCGTGCTGTCGTTGGGACATGACGAGTACTGGTCGCCGGAGCAGCGGCAGCACTTCACCGCAGCCCGGGACGCCGGGACCAACGTCGCGGTCCTGGGCGCCAACTGCTGCTTCCGCCGGATCCGCTTCGAGCCCTCGGCCCTCGGTCCGGACCGCACCGTGGTCTGCTACAAGGGCGCCTGGCAGGAGGACCCCGGCTACCGGGCGGGGAAGCCCGCGACCACCGACTACCGGGAGCAGCCGGATCCCGACCCGGAGAGCTCGCTGCTCGGGGTGATCTACGACGGCTACCCGGTGGACGCCCCCTACGTGGTGACCAACCCGGGCCACTGGCTGTTCGCCGGGACGGAGGTCGGAGCGGGCGACAGCTTCGCGCACCTGGTCGGGGTCGAGTACGACCGGGTGCTCACCGGCTTTCCGACGCCCCGGCCGATCGAGATCCTGGCGCACTCGCCGGTGGTCTGCGACGGGCGGCGCAGCTTCGCGGACTCCGCGTACTACACGGTGCCCGGCGGTGCCGGGGTGTTCGCCAGCGGAACGATGCGCTGGGTGGAGTCGCTGGACGCCGACGGGCCCGGCGGCGGCCGGGCCGACCACGGGATGGACGCCAGGACCGGAGCGATGACCCGGCGGGTCACCGAGAACCTGCTGCGGGCGTTCGCCGCCGGCCCGGCCGGGCGCAACCACCCGGCCAGTGACAACGTCGAGGCCGTCTACGGGAAGAGCTCAGCGGCCGGCGAGAGCTGACGGCGCCCACCAGGCGGAGAGCCGGTCAGTCCTGGTTGCCGACGCGGAGCACCTGGGCGGCGGCCGGTCCGGCGGCCTCGGAGCCGTGGCCGCCGCCCTGGACCTCGGCGGCCACCGCGAGGTCGTCGCGGTAGGCGGTGAACCAGCTGTTGTCCGAGGACTGGCCGCCGACCTGGGCGGTGCCGGTCTTGGCGCCGGTGTCCCCGCTGATCCCGGACATCGCGGAGCGGGCGGTGCCGCTGGTGGCGGTCAGGTGCATCATCCGGCGCAGCGACTTCAGGGTGGACGCGGAGAGCTTGCGCTCGGCCGGGACCTGGTCGTAGCCGGGGATGAGGACCGGCTGGTGGAAGGTGCCGTTCTGGACGGTGGCGGCGACCGAGGCCATGGTGAGCGAGTTCATGGTGATCTGGCCCTGACCGATCAGTTGGGCGGCCTGCTCGGTCGGGCTTCCCGGCGCCGGAATCCTCGCCGGGGAGAGCTTGAGGCCGGTCTTCCAGACCGGGCCGACGCCGAAGAACTTCCGTGCGGTGTCCTGGAGTTGGCTGCCGGTGAGAGTCTTCATGCCCTGCTCGACGAAGGCGGTGTTGCAGGACTGGGCGAAGTCCTTGCTGAAGCTCCAGTCCTCGCCCGACTCGTCGTCGTCGTTCTTGAAGCTGAAGCCGTTCACCGAGTAGTGCTGCTTGCAGGGCACGGTGGCGTCGGCGGAGATGCCGTTCTCCAGCAGGGCGGCGGCGGTGATCACCTTCATGGTGGAGCCGGGGGCGCTCGTGCCGACGAAGGCCCGGTTCTGGCCGGTGGCCGGGGCGTTGGCGAAGGCCAGGATCTTTCCGGTGCTGGGCTCGACGGCCACCAGCGAGGCAGGCTTGCGGCCCCCGTCGGAGGCCTGCTGCACGGCCCTCTCGGCGGCTGCCTGGAGCTTGCCGTCGATGGTCAGCCTGGCCTTCTGCCCGTCCTTCGACTCGGTGACGGTGAAGAGCTTCTCGTCGATGCCTTGGCCCTCGCCGCTGGTGATCACCACTCCGGCGCCGGCCGCGCCGGAGTCACCGGTCGGCACCCGGCCGCCCAGTTCGCCCAGCAGCGGCTGGAGCGAGGGGTAGTCGGCGAGGGGTTCGCCGTCGCGGTCCGTCAGCCGGGCGGCGGACGAGGCGGGCAGGGGTTGGACGGAGATGCTCTTGCCCGAAGTCAGGTGCGGGTGGATCAGGGTCGGGGTCCAGTGCACGGCGCTCTTGCCGTCGCTCATCCTGACCATCCCGAGCACGCTGTCGTAGCTCCAGGCCGCCTCCGAACCCGCGAACTTCACGGTGGCCTTGAAGCCCAGCAGGACCTCTCCCGCCGGTACGGACGGCCGCGGTGACGGGAATCCGACGGCGGGGGCCGGGCCGGTGACGGTCAGTGTGATCGAGCTCGGCCTCACCTTCTCCTGGAAGGCCGCCAGCGTGGCGGTGGCGGTGTCGGGCTGGTCGGTCAGCGCGGCCGCGGTCTGGAAGTCGCCCTTCGCCCAGGCGGCCAGGAAGGCGTTCGCCGCATCCTCGGCCTGCTGCTGGCGCGGGGGCTCGGTGACCACCGTACGGACCTGCGGCTGCGCGTCCGACTGGCCGGTCTTCCCGTCCATCAGCGCACTGGCGATGTTGTACGCCCCGTAGCCGGCGACCGAGAGCATCCCGGTGCAGACGACGCCGATTCCTACCTTCACGCCCTTGTGCATGGTGCGGTTCCCCCCCCGCGGTTGAACAGTGTCCGATCCACCCTAGGCGGATGGTCCCGTCAGGCCCATGGGGCCCTGCACTCGTGACGCATTCGGTACCGGAGGCCTCGACCTCTGCGGCGGATCCGGCGTCAGATCCAGCTGGTGAACCACATCCTGGCGCGCCAGTCGCTCATCGGGATCATCTCGCCGGTGTACAGCGGCAGGAAGTACAGGAAGTTCCACATGATCGCGAGCACCAGCAGCGCCGCCGCCGTGGTGCCGATCACCCGGCGGTCGTGGGTGGCGTCCGGCGGGCCGATCAGCGCGCCGACCAGCATTGTCACGGCCAGTACCAGGAACGGGACGAAGGCGACCGCGTAGAAGAGGAAGATGGTCCGCTGCTGGTACATGAACCAGGGCAGGTAGCCCGCCGCCACGCCGCAGAGCACCGCCCCGGCCCGCCAGTCCCGCCGCAGCGCCCAGCGGTACAGGCAGTACGCCAGTGCGGCGATGCCCGCCCACCACAGCAGCGGGGTGCCGATGCCGAGCACCTCGCGGGCGCACTCGTTGGCGGTGCAGCCGGACTGGCCGTACTTCGGGGAGTCGTAGAAGTACGAGACCGGCCGGCCCAGGAACAGCCAGCTCCACGGGTTCGACTGGTAGGTGTGCGGGTCGCGCAGGTTGACGTGGAAGCTGTACATCGTCGCGTGGTAGTGCCACAGGCTGCGCAGCGCGTCCGGCACCCAGGTCATGTCGAACTGGAAGGGCGTCTTCACACCGAACACGTACTCCGGCGACAGCCCGGCGCGGTGCACCGCCCAGTCCCGGCCGTAACCGCCCTGGCCGGGGACGTCGCTGCTGAGGAACCAGCCGGTCCAGGAAGCCAGGTACACCCCGATCGAGATCAGGGTGAGCACCGGCAACGCGATCGTCGCGTCCCACAGGCCGAGCCGCAGCCAGCGCCGGGCCCCGGCCAGTCGCCGGGCGCCGATGTCCCAGCAGGCGCCGAGCAGCCAGAACGCCAGCAGCACGTACATCCCGCTCCACTTGGTGGCGCAGGTCAGGCCGATGCAGACGGCGGCCGCCAGCCGCCACGGACGCCAGCCCAGGCTCAGCCACTCGCCGCCCGGCCGGGTCTCCAGGCGCCGGGCGATCAGGGCCCGGGTGTGGTCGCGGTCCAGTAGCAGGCAGCCGAAGGCCGCCAGCATCCAGAACATGACGATCAGGTCGAGCAGCGCGGAGCGGCTCATCACGAAGTGCAGGCCGTCGACGCTCAGCAGCAGGCCCGCGACGCAGCCCAGCAGGGTCGAGCGGAACAGCCGGCGGGCGATCCGGGCCAGCATCAGGATCGAGAGCGTCCCGAGCACCGCCACCATGAACCGCCAGCCGAACGGGTGCATCCCGAACATCTGCTCCCCGATGCCGATCAGCCACTTCCCGACCGGCGGGTGCACGATGTACGCCGCGTCGGTGCGGAACGGGACGGTCGGGTGCGCGGCCACGATCTGCGCGTTGGCGTCGTCCGGCCAGCTGGTCTCGTAGCCGACGTGCCAGAGCGCGTACGCGTCCTTGGCGTAGTACGTCTCGTCGAAGATCAGGGAGTTCGGTTCGCCGAGGCCCCAGAACCGCAGCACTCCGCCGAACAGGGCCACCGCGAGCGGGCCGAGCCAGCCCGACCAGCGGCAGAGCCAGGACCAGAGCGGGGCCGGAAGGGTGATGCCGAACCCCGCCAGGAGCGGTGAGGGCGCGACCCGGTGCGGGGTCACCCCGGGGCCGTCCGGCATCGGGGGGACCAGCTGTTCGACGGGTTCGGGGCGGACCGGGGCGCGGTAGCCGTACCCGGCCAGCCGGCGCGCCCAGACCGAGCGCGGACCGGCCGCCTCGCGCGGGGCCGGGACGCCCGCCGCGGGCGGTTGGTGGTCGGGCGCGGGCAGTACGGCGAGGCCGCCCTGCTCGGGGTGGTCCACGCCCATGGGCCTCTCGGGTGCCTTCTCGCCGCTCACCCGCCACATCGTAGGGGCGGGGCATGATCAGGCAAGGGGTACTCGGCCGGTGAGGGAGCGGCGCGGGCGGCTTTCCACGGCGGTCGGCCGGGCCGGTGCCCCGGGACGGGGGCAACCCTCCGGGCCGCGGGGCCGCAGGCCGTACGGCTGCGCCGGCCCGGCCGCGCGCGCCCCCGGGTGCCGCCGTTCGCCGGGAAGGGCCGGGCCGCCGCTCTGGGAGGATGGGGGTGTGACAGGAGTACTGGTTCTCGCAGGGACGCCCATCGGTGATGTTTCGGATGCGCCGCCCAGGCTGCTGACGGAGCTGGCGACGGCGGACGTGATCGCCGCCGAGGACACCCGGCGGCTGCGGAGGCTCACCCAGGCACTGGGGGTGACCCCGGTCGGGCGGGTGGTCTCGTACTTCGAGGGCAACGAGGTGGCCCGGACGCCCGAGCTGGTGGAGGCACTGCGCGGCGGCGCGCGGGTGCTGCTGGTGACGGACGCCGGGATGCCCTCGGTCTCCGACCCGGGCTACCGGCTGGTGGACGCCGCGGTGAACGCCGAGATCAAGGTGACCGCGGTGCCGGGGCCGTCCGCGGTGCTCACCGCCCTGGCGCTGTCCGGCCTGCCGGTGGACAGGTTCACCTTCGAGGGCTTCCTGCCGCGCAAGGCAGGCGACCGCTCCCGGCAGCTGGCGGAGATCGCCGCCGAGCCGCGCACCATGGTGTTCTTCGAGGCCCCGCACCGGATCGCCGAGACCCTGGAGGCGATGGCGGCGGCCTTCGGCGAGGACCGTCCGGCCGCGGTCTGCCGCGAGCTGACCAAGACGTACGAGGAGGTCAGGCGCGGCCCACTGGGCGAGCTGGCCGAGTGGGCGGCGGACGGCGTCAAGGGCGAGATCACCGTGGTGGTCGCGGGCGCGCCGCCGGCCGCGCCGAAGGAGTACGGCCCGGCGCAGCTGGCCGAGCTGGTGGCGGCCCGCGAGGAGGCCGGGGAGCGCCGCAAGGAGGCCATCGCGGCGGTGGCGGCGGAGCTCGGGCTGCCGAAGCGGGAGGTCTTCGACGCGGTGGTGGCGGCCAAGCACGGCGCCTGACCGGCGGCGGCCGACTTCACCCGAACGCCGCAGCTCAGGATGCGGGTGCCGAGGTGTTCACCCGGTCCTACCCTGGAGGGAAGACCCGGGACACGCCCCCGAGCTACCGGTCGTAGACGGCTTTCTACAGCCCTCTCCAATTCGGCGCCAAGACTTGGCAAGCCGGGTAGCGAAAGGCATGTCCCGGGCATTCCCTGAGAGGGAAAGACCCGAGCCGGACGGACGTCCGGCGGGCGCTGGGAGACGGCTATGAGCGAGACGATCGGTAGCCCTCTGAGTGGCAGTGCAGTGCGCGACACCGCGTCGGCCGGTCTCGGCCTGACGAGCAGGCCGGCCACCCCCGTGGAGACCGTCCGGGAGGCGTACTCCTTCGCCTGCCTGAGCTGCGGTTACGGGTGGGAGCAGGCCTACGAGATCGAGCACCACGTGGCCAAGGACGGACACACGGTGTTCGAGTACCACGCGAACGGTGTCCGGGTGCCGTCGCCGCTGCGCCAGCCGACCTGCCCGGGATGTGGCGGGCACAAGGTGCGGATCATGCGGGCGGGTCGGGTCGCCACTGCCGAGCAGCCCTGGCACCACGGTCCCGGTTACGCCAGGCACGCCGAGCCGGGGGAAGCGCCGATCGACCGCCCCGTCCGGGTGCGGCGCGGGTTCCGAGCGTGGTTGCGGGGCATGTTCGGCCGCGCCGCCTGAGCGGACCCGCGCAGTGGAGGGCGGTAGCGGGAAACGCGTGGCCGAAGGGGCCACCCGCGAGTAAGTCGGTCGAGGGTGGTTCCTACGCGCGGCTAAGATTTCGGAGCATGGCGGCCACTGAAGACCACAGCACCACCGAGCGCTCCGACTCGGCGTACTACGTCACCACCCCGATCTACTACGTGAACGATCGCCCGCACCTGGGCCACGCGTACACGACCGTCGCGGGCGACGTACTCACCCGCTGGCACCGCCAGCGCGGCGAGCAGGTGTGGTACCTGACCGGTACGGACGAGCACGGTCAGAAGATCCTGCGCACGGCGGAGGCCAACGGCGTCACCCCGCAGGAGTGGTGCGACAAGCTGGTCGAGGAGGCGTGGAAGCCGCTCTGGCAGCACCTGAACATCGCCAACGACGACTTCATCCGGACCACCCAGAAGCGGCACACCGACCGCGTCCAGGAGTTCGTCCAGGACCTGTACGACAAGGGCGAGATCTACAAGGGCGGCTACTCCGGCCCGTACTGCGTGGCCTGCGAGGAGTACAAGCTCCCCGGAGAGCTGCTGCCGGGCGGGAGCGACGACGAGAAGCTCTGCGCCGTGCACAAGAGGCCGGTCGAGTGGCTGGAGGAGGAGAACTACTTCTTCCGGCTGTCCGCCTACGGCCCGAAGCTGCTGGAGTTCTACGCCCAGAACCCCGACTTCATCGCGCCCGCCTCCGCCCGCAACGAGGTGCTGCGCTTCGTCGAGCAGGATCTCAAGGACCTGTCGATCTCCCGGTCCACCTTCAACTGGGGCGTGCCGCTGCCCTGGGACGAGAAGCACGTGCTGTACGTGTGGGTGGACGCGCTGCAGAACTACATCACCGCCGCCGGTTACGGCGCGGACCAGGCGCGCTTCGAACAGCTGTGGCCGGCCTCGGTGCACCTGGTCGGCAAGGACATCCTGCGCTTCCACGCGGTGATCTGGCCCGCGATGCTGATGGCCGCCGGCCTGCCGCTGCCCAAGCGGGTCGTCGCCAACGGCTGGCTGATGGTCGGCGGCGAGAAGATGTCCAAGTCCAACCTGACCGGCATCGCGCCGACCGACCTGACCTCGCACTTCGGCGTGGACGCGTACCGCTACTACTTCCTGCGGGCGATCCCGTTCGGCACCGACGGCTCGTTCTCCTGGGAGGACTTCACCGCCCGGTACACCTCCGAGCTGGCCAACGACTTCGGCAACCTGGCCTCGCGGGTGGCCGCCATGGTCGGCAAGTACTTCGAGGGCACGCTGCCGGCGGCGACCGCCGCCGGTGCGGCCGAGCAGGCCGTCCGTGACGGGCTGGCCAAGGCCGCCGAGCTGGCCGACCGCAAGATCGGTGAGGAGCTGGACTTCGCGGGCGGCATCGCGGCGGTCTTCGACTTCATCAAGCTGGTCAACGGCTACCTGACCGAGCAGGAGCCGTGGAAGGTCGCCAAGACCGCCTCGTCCTCAGAAGCGGGGTCCGAGGAGGCTCAGGCCCGTCTGGCCACCATCCTCTACACCGCCGCCGAGGCGCTGCGGGCCACCGCGGTGCTGCTCAACCCGCTGATGCCGGTCGCCTCGCAGAAGCTGTGGGACTCGCTCGGCGCGGAGGAGTCGCTGGGCGCGCTGGGTGCGCAGACCATCGCCACCGTCGCCGACTGGGGCCGGCTGCCCGCCGGGGCCACCGTCACCAAGGGCGACATCCTGTTCCCCCGTCTCGAAGAGAAGCCCGCCGCCTGATGGCCAACGACGCCGACCGGTCGACCCCGCCGCCGCTGCCCGAGCCGTTGGCGGTGGCGGTGGCCGACTCGCACACCCACCTGGACATGCAGTCCGGCACCCCCGCCGAGGGCCTGGCCAAGGCCGCCTCGGTCGGGGTGACCACGGTCGTCCAGGTGGGCTGCGACGTGCCCGGTTCGCGCTGGGCGGCGTCCCTGGCGGAGGAGTTCGAGCAGGTGCACGCCGCGGTGGCGCTGCACCCCAACGAGGCGCCGAGGATCTTCCTCGGCGACCCCGACGGCTGGTCCGGGCAGCAGCGCCCGGCCGGCGGGATGACGGCGCTGGACGCGGCGCTCGCCGAGATAGACGCGCTGGCGGCGCTGGGGCAGGTGAAGGCCGTCGGTGAGACCGGGCTGGACTACTTCCGCACCGGGCCCGAGGGCGTGGACCTGCAGAAGGAGTCCTTCCGGCGGCACATCGAGATCGCCAAGCGGCATGGCAAGGCGCTGGTCATCCACGACCGGGACGCGCACGAGGACGTCATCGCCGTCCTGCTGGAGGAGGGCGCCCCCGAGCGCACGGTCTTCCACTGCTACTCCGGCGACGCCGCCATGGCCAGGATCTGCGCCGAGCACGGCTGGTACCTCTCCTTCGCCGGCCCGGTCACCTTCAAGGCCAACCAGCCGCTGCGGGACGCCCTGGCCGCCACCCCGCTGGACCGGGTCCTGGTCGAGACCGACGCCCCCTTCCTCACCCCGCACCCGTACCGGGGCCGCCCCAACGCGCCGTACCTGATCCCGGTCACGGTCCGCTCGATGGCGGCGACGCTCGACCTGCACGAGGACGAGCTGGCCACCGCGATCGCGGCGAACACGGCGCGGGCGTTCGGGTACTGAGGCGACTCGTACAAAAGTCGGGTTGTGGAGAAACGATTCGGCACCATTGCCGCGCTGCCATGCTCGTAGCATGAGTGCGTGAGGGAGGTGGCGATGACCGCCGAGCCTGTCGACTGGATGAACGCGCCGTCCCAGGGCTGGACGCACGAGCAGGTCAAGTACCTCGATCTGCCGTTCGAATGGGATCTGGTGGACGGAGTCATCGTGGTCCGGGGGCAGGCCAACTTCTGGCATGACCTGGTGCGTTCCGGGCTGGAACGCGGGCTGTTCGCCGCTCGTGTCGAGCCCTACGGGGTGCTCCCGGAGCGGTGCGTGTTGCTTGACGAGGACAACACGACCAAGCCGGATGTCGTGGTGTTCGATAAGACCGGCCTCGACTTCTTCGAGTTGGAGTGCCAGCCGGTTGAGTCCGTGATCCTGGCCGTCGAGGTGGTGTCACACGGCTCGCGCGCGGTCGACCGCTTTCAGAAGCCCGGGCAGTACGCCGAGAAGGGCATCCCGTACTACTGGCGGGTCGAGCGCGGCATCGACGACCTCCCGATCGTCCACGAGTTCCACCGCGACGAGGAGAAGGGCGTCTACCTCCCGGTCGCCCAGCACGAGCACGTGCTCCGCACCGAGCTGCCCTACCCCGTGGAGATCGACCTCAGGAAGGCCGTCGAACTCTGACCGCGCCGACCGCCCGTATCCTTGGCGCGTGAGCAGCACTGACCCCACCCCCTCCGACAGCCACCTCCTCGGCGCCTCCGACATCCGCGAGCTGGCGGAGGCGTTCGGCGTGAGGCCGACCAAGCAGCGCGGGCAGAACTTCGTCATCGACGGCAACACCGTGCGGCGGATCGTCCGGGCCGCCGAGGTGACGGCCGAGGACGCGGTGGTGGAGGTCGGGCCCGGGCTCGGGTCGCTGACCCTGGCGCTGCTGGAGGTCGCCAGGCACGTCACGGCGGTGGAGATCGACCCGCTGCTGGCCCAGCACCTGCCGACCACGGTCGCGGCCCGGATGCCCGAGAAGGCCGAGAACTTCAACCTGGTGCTCTCCGACGCGATGGAGGTCACCGAGCTGCCGGGGCCGGCGCCGACAGCGCTGGTCGCCAACCTCCCCTACAACGTGGCCGTCCCGGTGCTGCTGCACATGCTGGCCACCTTCCCGAGCATCGAGCGCACCCTGGTGATGGTGCAGTCCGAGGTCGCCGACCGGCTCGCCGCCAAGCCCGGCAACAAGGTGTACGGTGTGCCGTCGGTGAAGGCCAACTGGTACGCGGACGTGAAGCGCGCCGGGGCGATCGGCCGCAACGTATTCTGGCCCGCGCCGAACGTGGACTCCGGCCTGGTCTCGCTGATCCGCCGGGAGCCCCCGAAGACCGCCGCCAGCCGCGAGGAGGTCTTCGCCGTGGTGGACGCCGCCTTCGCCCAGCGCCGCAAGACCCTGCGCGCCGCGCTGGCCGGCTGGGCCGGCTCGCCGGCCGCCGCCGAGCAGGCGCTGGCCGCCGCCGGGATCGACCACAGGCTGCGCGGCGAGATGCTGACGGTGGAGCAGTTCGCGGCCATCGCCGAGCACAAGCCCGCGAAGGACTCCAAGTGACCGTCACCGTACGCGTACCCGCCAAGGTCAACGTCCAGCTGGGGGTCGGCGGCCTGCGCGCCGACGGCTTCCACGACCTGGCCAACGTCTTCTTCGCCGTCGCCCTGGGCGACGAGGTGACGGCCGAGCCCGGCGAGGGCGTGACGCTCACCTGCACCGGCCCCGACGCCGCGAGCGTCCCGCTGGACGACAGCAACCTCGCCGCCCGGGCGGCCCGGCTGCTGGCCGCCCGCCACGGTGTCACACCGAACGTCCGGCTGCACATCGCCAAGGCCATCCCGGTCGCGGGCGGCATGGCGGGCGGCAGCGCGGACGGCGCCGCCGCACTGGTGGCCTGCGACGCGCTGTGGGGTCTGGACACCCCGTTCGAGACGCTGCTGGACCTGGCGGCGGAGCTCGGCTCGGACGTCCCGTTCGCGCTGGTCGGCGGGGTCGCGCTGGGACGCGGACGAGGCGAGATCCTGGAGCCGCTGCCGGCCTTTGGCACCTTCCACTGGGTCTTCGCGGTCGCCGACGGCGGTCTCTCCACCCCGGCCGTCTTCCGCGAGTGCGACCGGCTGCGCGAGGAGGCGGGCACCGGCTCGTCGGAGGCCGACGTCCCCACCCCGGACGCCGACCCGGCGCTGCTCGCGGCACTCGCCGACGGCGACCCGGTGGCACTGGCCGCCGCGCTCACCAACGACCTGCAGGCCCCGGCGATCTCGCTGCGTCCCGCGCTGGCGGACACCCTACGGGCCGGCACCGAGGCCGGCGCGATCGGCGCCCTGGTCTCCGGCTCCGGACCGACCTGCGCATTCCTGGCGAAGGACGCGGAGGCTGCGGCTGCCATCGCCAAGTCCCTCGAGGAGTCCGGGACCTGCCGGGCCGCCCACGCGACGTACGGTCCGGTGCCGGGCGCCCGGGTCAGCTGACGCAGGGGTTCGCCGGGGAGCCGGCCCGTAGACAGCTCAGGACTGCTCGGGGCGGGGCGACCTGCTGATCCTGGCGGTGCCCGCTGCGAGGTCGATGCCGGTGCGCTTCGGGGCGCCGTCGTGCTCGTCGTCGCGCAGTACCAGGGCGATCCGTCGTTCCTCCAGCTGGACCCGCTTGCCCGGGTAGAGCAGGGCGTGCAGCTCCTCGGTGGCGGTCGCCCCGGCGCCGCGCGTCCCGGGACCGGCGTGCGCCGGCAGCCGGCCGGGGAGCAGTCCGTGGCGCTGGGCGCGGGCGACGGCCGTCTTCAGGGCGGCGGCCAGGAAGAGCGGCACCACGATCAGCAGGACCGCGAACGGACCGGTCAGTAAGCGCACCATGAGGGGGGAAAGCCCGCGCGCGGACGGTTGTTCCGTGCGGCTTCCCGACCGCGGCGCCACTTCGACCCCGGCCGCGCCGAGGCTGTCAGGAAGCCCCGGTACGCTCCCGCCGAGACATGGGAGGTACGGGGGATGGAACAGCAGGCCGCAGGTGCGGAGGACGGTGCCGGGGCGGAGCGGGACCCGGGGCCCAGCTGGGCGCTGACGGCGGTCGGCACGCTGTTCGCGGTGGGGGTGCTGGCGCTGGCCGGCTGGCTGGTGCGCTTCCCGGCGGACGAGTTCCGCTACACGTCCGAGATGGCCGGCACACCCGGCACCTTCACGGCCGCGCACTGCCACAACGAGGGCGGGGGGAAGACCCGCACCCGCCGGTGCGAGGGCCCCTTCGTCCCGCACGACGGTTCGCCCACCGATCCGGCCGCGCACATCACCAACGCCAGGGTGGACGTCGGCAAGCCCGCCGAGCTGCGCCGCACGGACGGCGGCGGCTACGTCCAGCCCGGGGTGCTGAACGCGGGGATGGACCTGGCGGGGGTCTTCGGCGTCCTCTGCGGGGCCGCGTTCCTGCTGATGTTCCCGGCCGCCGGGCCGCGGAGGGTCAAGGTCGAGACGGGCGTTCCGCTGCGGGCCAACCCGCAGCCCTGGGGGGCGCTGATACCGCTGCTCCTCGGCCTGTTCGTGTTCTTCGGGACGGCGGCGGTGCTGACCCTCCTCGGGGCGCTGGTGCTGAGTGTGATCGGGGCGATCTTCTTCTAGTCCACCCGGGGGACGGCGACCACTAGGCTGGTACGTCGGAGAACACTCCCGACCCCTCCCAGGAGCGCAGCAGCAGTGGCCGTCAACCTCGCCACCATCGAGTCCGTCACCAAGGTCTACGGCACGCGGGCCCTGCTCGACGGCGTGAGCCTCGGCGTCAGCGAGGGGGACCGGATCGGCGTCGTCGGCCGCAACGGCGACGGCAAGACCACCCTGATCCGGATGCTCGCCAAGCTGGAGGAGCCGGACAGCGGCCGGATCACCTGGTCCGGCGGGCTGCAGCTGGCGGTGCTCACCCAGCACGACTCGCTCGACCCGAAGGCCACCATCCGGCACGAGGTGATCGCGGACCGCGCCGACCACGAGTGGCTCGGCGACAGCCGGATCCGCGACATCATCCAGGGCCTGTTCGGCGGCCTCGACCTGCCCGGGTTCAAGGACGGCCTGGACACCGTGATCGGCCCGCTCTCCGGTGGCGAGCGCCGCCGGATCGCGCTGGCCAAGCTGCTGCTCGGCGAGCCGGATCTGATCGTGCTGGACGAGCCCACCAACCACCTGGACGTCGAGGGCATCGCCTGGCTCGCCCAGCACCTGCAGAAGCGCCGCTCCGCGCTGGTCTGCGTGACCCACGACCGCTGGTTCCTGGACCAGGTCTGCACCCGGATGTGGGACGTCCAGCGCGGTGGGGTCCGCGAGTACGAGGGCGGCTACTCCGACTACGTGTTCGCCCGCGCCGAGCGCGCCAGGATCGAGGCCACCGAGGAGCAGAAGCGGCAGAACCTGGCCCGCAAGGAGCTGGCCTGGCTGCGCCGCGGCGCCCCCGCCCGGACCTCCAAGCCGCGCTACCGGATCGAGGCCGCCAACGCGCTGATCGCCGACGTGCCGGAGCCGCGCGACAAGAGCGAGCTGATGAAGTTCGCCAACGCCCGGCTGGGCCGTACCGTCTTCGACCTCGAGGACATCACCGTCAAGGCCGGCGAGAAGCTGCTGCTGGAGCGGCTCACCTGGCAGCTCGGCCCCGGCGACCGGATCGGCCTGCTCGGCGTCAACGGCGCCGGCAAGACCTCGCTGCTGCGGGCCATGCAGGCCGCCTACGCCACCGACGGCGACGTGCAGCCGTCGGGCGGCGTGATCAAGGTCGGCAAGACCGTACGGCTGGCGTACCTCTCGCAGGAGGTGCACGAGCTGGACCCGGCCACCCGGGTGCTGCAGGCCGTGGAGCAGGTGCGCGGCCGGGTCGACCTCGGCAAGGGCCGGGAGATGAGCGCCGGTCAGCTGTGCGAGCAGTTCGGCTTCGGCAAGGACAAGCAGTGGACGCCGGTCGGGGACCTGTCCGGTGGCGAGCGCCGGCGGCTGCAGCTGCTGCGACTGCTGATGGACGAGCCGAACGTGCTGTTCCTGGACGAGCCGACGAACGACCTGGACATCGAGACCCTGAACCAGCTGGAGGACGTGCTGGACGGGTGGCCCGGGTCGATGGTGGTGATCAGCCACGACCGGTTCTTCATCGAGCGGACCACGGACACCGTGTACGCGCTGCTCGGGGACCGGCGGATGCGGATGCTGCCGGGCGGGGTGGACGAGTACCTGGACCGGCGGGCGAAGCTGGCTGAGGCGGCGTCGGCGACGGCGGCGGTCGCCGCCGCGCCGGTGGCGGCTCCGGTGGCGGAGAAGTCCGCCGCGGACGTGCGGGTGGCCAAGAAGGAGATGCAGAAGCTGGAGCGGCAGATCGCCAAGCTGGACCAGCAGGAGTCCAAGCTGCACACCCAACTCGCGGAGCACGCCGCCGACTTCTCCAAGGTCGCGGAGCTGGACGCCCAGCTGCGCAAGGTCCGGGAGGAGAAGGAGGAGCTGGAGATGGCCTGGCTGGAGCTCGCCGAGCAGGTCTGACCGGACCGTGCCGTCGGCGGCCCGGGCCGGCCGGGTTCGATCCGGTCGGCCGGTCGTCAGGGTCCGGGAGGTCCGTGACGCCCGACTCCGCTGCCGTCGTCGCCGCCGGGGTGCCGGCCGTCCACGAGGACGGCTCCACCGGCGGGAGTTGCAGCTGGGCCGCCGTCAGCCCAGCAGGACGTCGAGTTCGTCGGCCGCCCGGCTGATCGCGCTGCGCGAGGGATCGTGCGGTCCGGTCGGCCGGGCGGCCCTACCGGTCGGCGGCTGGTGGGCGCGGGCAGCGGCGGTGAGGTGGTCGAGGGCGTCGAACACCCGCTGGATCTCGGCGGGTTCGGGGGTGCGGTCGCCGTAGCGGATCTGGGCGGCGTAGGCGGCGACCGCGCCGCTGAGGCGTTCCAGGGCGGCGGTCGCGGGCAGCCACTGGCTGGCGAGCCGGCCGGCGGGCGGGGGTTCGGTGAGCCCCTGCTGCACCTCCTGGCGGGCGTCGGCCAGCGCCCGGTAGGCGGTTCGGCGCAGCCAGACCTCGGCGAGCGGTGCCTGCGGGGACCCGGCCACCGAGGCCAGGTACTCGCGCAGCGCGGTGGCGGCGGTGACCAGTCGGGGTTCGATCCGGTGCGGGGGCCGCTCGGGCCAGAGCAGGTAGCCGAAGACCAGCACGATCGCGCTGGCCAGGGCGGTGTCCAGGACCCGGGGCCAGAACTCGGCCATCCCGCTCTCCCCGCCGAGCTGGACGAGGACCAGGGCCATCGGGGTCATCACGGCCGTGTTCAGCCCGTAGTGCGCGGCCGCCGAGTACGGCAGCAGCGCGACGCAGCCCGAGGCGATGAGCGCCAACCCCCACCTGTCGGTGGTGGTCAGGAGCAGCGCCGCCGTCACCGCCACGCCGAGCACGGTGCCGACCGAGCGGCTGACCGCCCGCAGGAAGACCGAGCCGAGGTCCGGCTTGAGGACGAAGGCCACCGTCATCGGCACCCAGTAGGTGCGGCCCGGCGGCAGCAGGGCGCCGGCCAGTTCGGCGACCGCGATGCAGAGCGCGACCCGCAGGCCGTACCGGACCGAGCCTCCGGAGAGCAGGCGGACGCGCAGCCGCCAGGGGTCTGGGGGCGGTGCGGGCGCGGTGCCGGGTTCGGCCGGGCGGCCCGCGACGGTGTCGGTGGCGGCGCGCAGGGCGATGTCCAGGGCCTTGAGGGCCGGGGTGTCCGGCTGCCAGTCGGGGTACTCGGGCTGCGGGCCGCCGAGTACCGTGCGGGCCAGCCGTCCGGGCAGTTCGGCCACGGCCGGCGGGACCGGGCGCCAGGCCCAGAGCAGCCCGGTGGCGGTCTCGGTGGCGGCGAGTGCGGACTCGTACATCCGGCGCAGCCGCTGGACGTGGTCCGGTTCCTGGCGGCCGGGGCGGGCGTGCGGGAGCAGGTCCTGCAGCTGGTTCAGCCGGGCGGTCAGCACCTGGCGGCGGGCCGCGCCCTGCGGCGTGCCGAGTGCGGCGAGGGTGTCGCCGAGCGCCTCGTACGCGGCCGCCAGGGCCCGGCGGCGGGGGTCGGAGCGGGGGAAGCTGCGGTGCGCGCGGTGCGGCAGCCCGAGCAGGACCACGAACGCGGCGCCGGCAAGCATCATCAGCGGCGCCGCCCACCAGGGGTGCGGCAGCGCCATTCCGCTGCCGAGCGAGGCCGAGACCAGCAGCAGCATGCCGGAGGACGAGCCGCGCGGACCGGTGGCGCTGATCGCTCCGGAGGCGAAGGCGACGGCGGTGAGCGCGAGCCCGACCGTGAGCGGGGCGCTGCCCGCGTGCTGGAGGGCGGTGCCGATCAGCATGCCGAGGGAGGAAGCGAGCAGGGCGGCGGCGATCCTCGGGGCGCGCAGCCGGGCCGGTTCGACGCGGTCGTTCATGGTCGCGTGCATCGCGCCGAGGCCGGCGAAGACGCCCAGGTCGAGCCGGCCGAACAGCAGGCCGAGGAAGAGCGGGGTCGCCATCCCGAGGGCGGCCCGGAGCATCAGCGTCCGTGGCATCGGCGGTCTGACCGGCCGGGCGGCCCGGGCCCACCAGGCGGGCGAGCGGTCAGGGCCGGGGCTGTCGGGGCCGGAGGATCCAGGGGCTGACAAGGGTCGTGTGCCTTCCGCTGATGCCCCGGTCCGCCGGGAGGGCGTCGGGACGTCGCTGCTGTGCGACGTTGCGCGGCAGATGGGGCCGGACCGGGCGAATCCGGTTCGGGGTCAGTCTATCGGCGCGGCCTCCCCGTACCGGATGGGGTGCGGCGGATCGGCGCACCACACCGGCGGGCGGCGGTTCGTATGCTCCCGGTTCACCCGTGTGCACGCTGTCACCGCCGACTGTCGCACCGTCACTGTGGGTTGCATGACTCCTGTACCAGAGAGCGCTTCTGACGCATCGTCCGAACGGTCGTCGACGGTCGTGCCGGACCTGCGCCCGATCGCCGTCTCGGCGCTGATCGGCACCACGATCGAGTACTACGACTTCTTCATCTACGGGACGGCCGTCGCGCTGGTCTTCGGCAAGGTCTTCTTCCCCGAACTCGGGCGCACCAGCGGGCTGTTGGCATCCTTCTCGGTGTACTCGGTGGCTTTCGTCGGGCGTCCACTGGGTGCCCTGGTGTTCGGGCACTTCGGTGACCGGCTGGGCCGCAAGACGACCCTGGTGGTCTCTCTGCTGCTGATGGGCGTCTCCACGGTGGCCGTCGGCGTGCTGCCCGGGTACGGGTCCTGGGGGATCTGGGCGCCGGTGGCGCTGGTGGTGCTGCGGGCGCTGCAGGGCTTCGGGTTGGGCGGGGAGTGGGGCGGTGCGGCGCTGCTGCTGGCCGAGAACGCTCCGGCGGAGCGGCGCGGCCGGTACGGCGGCTACCTCCAACTCGGGCCCTGCCTGGGATTCTTCGCCGCCACCGGGGTGTTCCTGCTGCTCTCGGAGGTGCTGAGCGAGCGGGCCTTCGCCGACTGGGGCTGGCGGGTGCCGTTCCTCGCCTCGGTCGGTCTGGTCGCGACCGGCCTGTTCGTCCGGCTGCGGATCGGCGAGACGCCGGTATTCGCGCGGCAGACCGAGCGGGCCAAGGCGCCGGCCGCCGAGGTGCTGCGCGGACACGGCCGCACGGTGCTGTCCGCGGGTGGCGCGATCATGATCGGATACGCGCTGTTCTACCTGACCACCACCTACGCGCTGGCCTACGCCACCGAGCAGTTGGGCATCGGCCGGGGACTGATGCTCACCCTGCTGTTGGCGGGCGCGGTGCCGAAGGGGGTGGCCGCCTGGTGCTGCGCCGGGCTCAGCGACCGCTGGGGCCGGCGCCGGATGCTGCGGCTGGCCACCGCGCTCGCGGTCGGCTGGTCGCTGCTGCTCTTCCCGCTGCTGGAGACGGCGCGTACGCCGCTGGTGGCGCTGGGGGTGATCGGCGCGATGGCGGTGCTCGGCTGCCTGTTCGGGCCGGTGGCGGCGTACCTGCCGGAGCTGTTCCCGACCCGGGTGCGCTACACGGGTGCCTCGCTCGCCTTCAACCTCGGCGGGGTGGTCGGCGGGGCGACGGCGCCGCTGGTGGCGACCCGGCTCGCCGGGACGTATGGGACGGCCGAGCCGGTCGGCTGGTACCTGGCCGGGATCGGGGTGGCGTCGCTGCTGTGCCTGTACGCGCTGCCGGAGACGCTTGGGCCCGCTCCCGGGGCGAGGGTGGTGCGCCAGGGGCGCGGGGAGCCGTCCGACCAGCCGAGCACCTCGGTGAAGGGCTGATCGCACGGTCCCCGCGCCCCGGGGCCTCGTCTGCCGGTCGGTCAGAGGCCCAGTGCGGTGCGGCCGGCGACCAGGACGACGGCCTGCTTGGCGACACGCTCGCCCAGGTGCTCGGCGGTGGCGATGTCGGCCTTGTGGACGCCCTCCGGGCCCTGGTCGTTGTTGCTCTGGGCGGCGGCGCCGAGGAAGAAGCCGAGACGGTTGATGTCCTCCTCGGAGGCGGTGGAGCTGTTCCAGCCCGGGTGCAGGCCCAGGCTGACCCACTGCATGCCGTGCTGGGCGGCCAGCACGGTGAAGAACTGAAGGGTGTGCAGCTTGTCGCCGCTCTTCGAGGCGGAGTTGGTGAAGCCGGCCGCCAGCTTGTCCTTCCAGGCGCTGGTGAACCAGCGCTTCGAGGAGTTCTCGGCGAAGGTGTGGAAGGCGCCCGAGGCGGTGCCCATGTAGGTCGGCGAACCGAAGACGATCGCGTCGGCGGCGTCCAGCTGGGCCCACTGCTCCTCGGTGATGGTGTCCACGGCTATCCGGACGACCTCGGCCCCACCGGCGGCGGCACCGCGGGCAACGGCTTCGGCGAGCACGGCGGTGTGGCCGTAGCCGGAGTGGTAGGCGATGGCGACGGTGGGGGTGGCGGTGGTCATGGCGCGATGACTCCTGTGGCGTCGGGATGAACGGGAGGGTCGGGGAGGGCGCTCCGGCGCTCCCCGACCCCTGCGGTATCCAATGTAGACCAGGTCTCCATCGGATACCAAGTGTGGAATGGAAACCTGCACGCGTACCCTGGATCGCATGGCCCACCCGCAGCAGCACCCCGAGTACGACGTTTTCGCCGCCTTCTGTCCGAGTCGGAACGTCTTCGCCGAGCTCGCCGACAAGTGGTCGCTGCTGCTCCTGCTCAGCCTGCACAAGCTGGGGGAGCAGAGGTTCTCCGAACTGCAGCGGTCCGTCGTCGGAGTGAGCCGCAAGATGCTCACCCAGACCCTGCGCGAGCTCGAGCGGAGCGGGCTGGTGCGCCGCACCGTCCATCCCGAGACTCCGCCGCGGGTCGTCTACGGCCTGCTGCCGCTGGGGCACTCGCTCGCCGAGCGGCTGGTCCCGGTCGCGGAGTGGGTCGAGGAGAACAGCGGCTCCGTGCTGGAGGCCCGGGCGGTGTTCGACGGCTCGCGCTGCTCCTCCGTCGCGGACTGAGGCCGCGGCCGAGGGGGTGTGGTCGCGGGGCGGCGGGGGTGGCCGCGAGGTGGCGACCGGGGTGGCCGCGAGGTGGCGACCGGGGTCGATTTCACTTTCGGGCCGCTGACCGGGTAATGTCTTCCTCGTTCGAGCGGGACGGAAAAGCCCGCAGGACAGGCCCCTATAGCTCAGTCGGTAGAGCGTCTCCATGGTAAGGAGAAGGTCAACGGTTCGATTCCGTTTGGGGGCTCAACAGAACAAGGCCCTCGCCGCAAGGCGGGGGCCTTCGTCGTTTCATGTCGCCTGTTCCACGCGGCCCGTTCCGTCCGGGGTCCGCCACATGGCTTGCGGTGAGTACGCGGCCTAGCGGTCTCGGCCGGGTATGCGCTGTGATGGTGCGTCATTGGCGGTCGGCCGTGCGGACGGATGCCGCGGCAGGCCGGACGGGGACTGGGAGGGCGCCATGGGCGTTCGACTCGTGGTGGTCGACGACCACCGGCTGCTGGCGGAGGCGCTGGCGGCGGCCCTGCAGCTGCGCGGGCACCGGGTGCTCGCGATCGGCTCGCCGTCCCCGACGGTCGGCGAACTGATCGTCGGGCGCCGCCCCGAGGTCTGTCTGCTCGGCGTGTCCGGGCCGGGCGAGCCGGATGCGTTCGAGCCTGTACGGCGGCTGCGCCGGGAGCGTCCCGAGATCTCCGTCGTGGTCCTCGGGCCGGTCGGCGAGCCCGGGCGGGTCGCCGCCGCCTTCGCCGCCGGGGCCGCCGGGTACGTCCGCAGCGACGAGCGGATCGAGGTCGTGGAACGGGCCATCAGCCGGGTCCGGGCCGGGGAGGCGGCGGTCGCCGTGGACGTCCTGCAAGGCGCCTTCGAACGGCTGCTCAGGCCCGCGGTGGAACCGGACGACGATGCGCTGCGGCTGCTCAGGCTGCTGACCCGGCGTGAGGTCCAGGTGCTGCTCAGGATCGCCGAGGGCGAGGACACCGCCGCCATCGCCGCCGGCATGGGCATCGCCCCCAGTACCGCCCGTACCCATGTCCAGCGGGTCCTGATGAAGCTCGGCGCGCGCACCCGCCTGGAGGCCACCGCGGTCGCCGCCCGTACGGGGCTTCTCGACCGGGTATCGGGCGCGTAGGCGAACCGAGGGGCAGTCCCGGCGGCACGGCCGCCCTGGCCCCGTGAAGCGCCGGAGGGCGGCTCCCCGCACCCCCGGGCGGCATCCGGCTGCTGCCCGGGCGCCCATTGCCGCCCGGGCGCCCATTGCTGCCCGCCGCTGCGCGAGTGGCTGGGGCACGCGTACCCGGTTGACGTCCGGAGCCCCGCATCTCCGTTTTCGCACCCTGCACTTGTTGACTTGTGATCGGTCTTGTTGGAATGTGTTCCCGATCCTGCGATGAGGAGGGCGAGGCCGTGAAGAAGACCACGACCAAGCTCGCGGACGGCCGCGAGCTCATCTACTTCGACGCGGACGGCACCGCGCCCCGGGACGACCGCGACCTGCGCCCGCTCGCCGCCGTCACCCCGCTCTCCGAGATCCGCCGCGATCCGGTGACCGGTGACCACGTCACCATCGCCGCCCACCGCCAGGCCCGCACGTACCACCCGCCGGCGGACGAGTGCCCGCTCTGCCCCTCCACGGACGGCCGCCTGAGCGAGATCCCCGCCGCCGACTACGACGTCGTGGTCTTCGAGAACCGCTTCCCCGCGCTGGCCCTGCACCCGGCGGTCGCCGACAGCGGCGGCGCGGACCCGCTGCACCTCGCCTTCCCCGGCGCCGGCCGCTGCGAGGTGGTCTGCTTCACCGCCGGCCACGACCTCTCGTTCGCCGACCTCACCGCGGCCAGAGCCCGCCTGGTGCTCGACGCCTGGACCGACCGGACCGCCGAGCTCTCCGCCCTCCCGGGCGTCCGGCAGGTGTTCTGCTTCGAGAACCGGGGCGCCGAGATCGGCGTGACCCTGGCCCATCCGCACGGCCAGGTCTACGCCTTCCCGTTCACCACCCCGCGCACCGCCCGGATGGCCGGGCAGGCCGCCGCCCACCGCGCCCGCACCGGCCGCAACCTCTTCGAGGACCTGCTCGCCGCCGAACTCGCCGATCCCGCAAGGGTGGTGCTGGCGGGCGAGTACTGGACGGCCTTCGTCCCGTACGCGGCCCGCTGGCCGTACGAGGTGCACCTCTACCCCAACCGCCGGGTCGCCGACCTGACCCGGCTGAGCGAGCCCGAACGCTCAGAGTTTCCCGAGTTCTACCTCGAATTGCTGCGTCGTTTTGACCGGCTCTTCATTCAAGCGGGCCAGACTGCCCCAACCGCACCGACGCCGTACATCGCGGCCTGGCACCAGGCGCCCACCCTTGGGGGTGAGGAACTCGCGCTTCACCTGGAGCTGTTCACGATCCGGCGTACGGTGGGCAAGCTCAAGTTCCTGGCCGGGGTGGAATCCGGCATGGACGCGTTCGTCAACGACGTGTCGCCCGAGGCGGCGGCACAGCGCCTGCGGGAGGTCGCATCGTGAGCAAGTACCTGGTCACCGGTGGAGCCGGCTACGTCGGCAGCGTGGTCGCCGCCCACCTGCTGGAGGCCGGCCACCAGGTCACCGTGCTCGACGACCTCTCCACCGGGTTCCTGGCCGGTGTGCCGTCCGGCGCCGAGTTCGTCCGGGGGCGGATCCAGGACGCCGTCGAGGTGCTGGACGACTCCTACGACGCGGTGCTGCACTTCGCCGCCTCCTCGCAGGTCGGCGAGTCGGTCGCCGATCCGGAGAAGTACTGGCGCAACAACGTGGCCGGTTCGCTCGAACTGGTCAGCGCGATGCGCAAGGCGGGGGTGCGCAAGCTGGTCTTCTCCTCCACCGCCGCCGTCTACGGCGAGCCCGAGGGCGTCCCGATCGCCGAGACGGCCCGCACCTCCCCGACCAACACCTACGGCGCCACCAAGCTCGCCGTGGACCACCTGATCGCCAGTGAGTGCGCCGCCCACGGCCTCGCCGCCGTCAGTCTGCGGTACTTCAACGTGGCCGGGGCGTACGGCTCCTACGGCGAGCGGCACGAGCCCGAGTCGCACCTGATCCCGCTGGTCTTCCAGGCCGCCCTCGGCAAGCGCCCGCACATCGCCGTGTTCGGCGACGACTACCCGACCCCGGACGGCACCTGCATCCGCGACTACATCCACGTCGCCGACCTCGCCGAGGCCCACCTGCTGGCCCTGGACGCCGCCAGGCCGGGCGAGCACCTGGTCTGCAACCTCGGCAACGGCAGCGGCTTCTCGGTCCGCGAGGTGATCGAGTCGGTCCGCCGGGTCACCGGCCGCGAGATCCCCGTCGTCACCGCCGAGCGCCGCCCCGGCGACCCCGCCGTGCTGGTCGCCTCCGCGCAGCGGGCCCACGAGGTGCTCGGCTGGCGCCCCGGCCGCCCGCAGCTGGACGACATCGTCGCCGACGCCTGGAACTTCACCCTGGCGCTGGACGGCGCGGCCTCCTGACCCGGGAGCGCGGGGACCGTGACCGGCGTCCGCGGCGGGTGCGGCGCCGCCTCGGCCGGGGTCCGGGCGCTGCCCCGGCCGGGCGACCTGATCGGCGGACACGCCGGCCGGGGGTGGCCGAAGGGGGCGCACGGTTGGCCTGACGCTGCATCAGGACGGTGTGCGCGTAGTCTGGTTCGGTACATCCTGACGTCGCGCGGGGCCAGGTCCGAAAGTTCACCAAACCTCCGCCGAGTCGCCCCGCGCGCCGTACGCTGAGTGCGGTACCGGTGGGGGTCGGGCGCCTGAGCAGGGGGGTACGACGATGGGGCGGATCCGGGTCCTGGTGGTCGACGACCACCGCATCTTCGCCGAAGCGCTGGCGGCCACGCTCGCCGCCGAGCCCGATGTCGAGGTCGGCGCGGCCGGCAGCACGCTCGCGGCCGAACGCGCGCTGGAGCGGGCCGCCGCCGAGGGCCGGGCCTTCGACGTGGTCCTGATCGACGCCGACCTGGCCCCGGCCGGCCCGCCGCCGCGCCGTCCCCGTCCGCTCGCCGAGCCCGAGCCGCAGCCCGGCACCAGACGGCTCCCCGCCGCGCCGGCCGGCCGCCGTCCGCCCGGCCTGTCGGCGGGCGCGCCGCACCGCGTCCCGCCCCCCTTGGCGGCCGGCCCCGCCGCCCCGGCCGGGGACGGGCTGGCCCTGCTCGCCCGGGCCTGCCGCGCCCACCCGGCGCTGCGGGCGATCGTGCTCGCCACCGAGGACGACACGGGGCGGGCGGTGCGCGCGCTGCAGGCGGGGGCCTGCGGCTGGGTGGCCAAGGACAGTTCGCTGCCCCGGCTGATGGCGGTGATCCGGGGGGTGCTGCGGGGCGAGACGCACCTGCCGCCGGCCCTGCTGACCGGCGTGGTGAGGGAGTTGACCTCGGCGCGGCGGGACCGCACGGAGAGCGAACGGCTGGTGGAGACGCTGACGCCCCGCGAGGAGGAGGTGCTCCGCTGCATGGTGGCCGGGCTCGGGCGGCAGGCGGTGGCGGAGCGGCTGTACCTCTCGCCGCACACCGTCCGCACCCACATGCAGAACGTCCTGGGCAAGCTGGGCGTCCACTCCACCCTCGCCGCCGTCGCGGTGGCCCGCCGAGCGGGCGTCAGCCCCTCCGAGCCGTCGCTCCCGGCGGCCCACTCGGCCACGCCGTAGGCGACACCTCCGGGGCCCGGCCTTCGCCGCCGACGGCGGAGCCTCACCCCGCGCTGTCGAAGGGGGCGACCAGCTGCCGGAGCAGGGTGGCCAGGTCGTGCTGCTGGTCGGGGCTGAGCTCGGCGAGCAGGGCGCGCTCGTGGGCGAGCAGCCCGGCGAGCGCCTGGTCGGCGCGGTCGCGGCCGTCGTCGGTGAGCCGGACCAGCACACCGCGCCGGTCGTCCGGGTCGGGCAGCCGTTTGACCAGGCCCTTTCCGGTGAGCCGGTCGATCCGGTTGGTCATCGTGCCGGAGGTCACCAGGGTCTGGGTGAGCAGTTGGCCGGGGGAGAGCTGGTAGGGGGAGCCGGCCCGGCGGAGGGCGGTCAGCACGTCGAACTCCCAGGGTTCGAGACCGTGCTCGGCGAAGGCGGTGCGGCGGGCGCGGTCGAGGTGGCGTGCGAGCCGGCTGACCCGGCTGAGCACCTCCAGCGGCCCGACATCGAGGTCGGGGCGCTCGCGGCGCCATGCTGCGACCAGCCGGTCGACCTCGTCCTCCATGTGGATCAGTGTATCGGTGGGTGTGTCGATATGAAGCCTCTTGACATCAAGATGAACGCTCCGGGCATCGACGACCCCCGTTTCCCCGTCGATCACCCACCCGTCCCCCCGGCCGGGAGCCCCGCCGAGAACTACTGCTTCCGCTCGCCGACCAGCTTGGGGTGGCGCTCCAGCCCCTCCAGTCCGTGCCAGGCGAGGTTGACCAGGTGGGCGGCGACCTCGGCCTTCTGCGGCTTGCGCACCTCCAGCCACCACTGCCCGGTCAGCGCGACCATGCCGACCAGCATCTGGGAGTACATCGGCGCCAGCCGGGGGTCGAAACCCCGGGCCTTGAACTCCAGGCCCAGGATGTCCTCGACCTGGGTGGCGATGTCGCTGATCAGTGAGGCGAAGGTACCGGTGGACTGGGCCACCGGGGAGTCCCGGACCAGGATCTTGAAGCCGTCGGTGGAGGTGTCGATGTAGTCCATCAGCGCGAAGGCGGCCTGCTCCAGCAGTTCGCGGGAGTGTCCGCCGGTGAGCGCCCCGGTGACCATGTCGAGCAGCAGCTGCATCTCGCGGTCGACCACGACCGCGTACAGCCCCTCCTTGCCCCCGAAGTGCTCGTAGACCACCGGCTTGGACACCCCGGCCCGTTCGGCGATCTCCTCGACCGAGGTGCCGTCGTAGCCGCGTTCCGCGAAGACCGAGCGACCGATGTCCAGCAGCTGCTCGCGGCGCTGCTTGCCGGTCATCCGGACCCGGCCGCCCTTCGCCGTGCGGGTGGGGGCAGTGGAGCGGTTACGGGGGGCCTCGGGGCTCGCGGCCCCCGCTCCTGAGGTCCGGTGCTGGCCGCCTGCGCTGTCTCCGTTGCTCCCGTTCACCCCTACATCATGCTGCAGGGAGCGGCTCATGCCCCAGCTCGATTCGTCGGCCCCGTCCCGGGCGCCCGCTCATGCGGCACGGCGCGCGGCGATCCGCTCCGGATCGGGCCAGCGCACGTCGTGGACCCAGCCGGCCCGCTCGAACCAGCGGATCAGCCGGGCGGAGGAGTCGACCTGCCCGCGCAGCACGCCGTGCCGGGCGGAGGTGGGATCGGCGTGGTGCAGGTTGTGCCAGGACTCGCCGCAGGAGAGCACTGCCAGCCACCAGACGTTCCCGGAGCGGTCGCGGGACCTGAACGGGCGCGAGCCGACCGCGTGGCAGATGGAGTTGATCGACCAGGTGACGTGGTGCAGCAGGGCGATCCGCACCAGCGAGCCCCAGAAGAAGGCGGTCAGCGCGCCCTCCCAGGAGAGCGAGAGCAGTCCGCCGACCAGTGGCGGGACCAGCAGGGAGAGGGCGGTCCAGAGCCAGAACAACCGGGAGATCCGCCGCATCGCCGGGTCGCGGACCAGGTCGGGCGCGTACTTGAGCTGCGGGGTCTGCTCCTGGTCGAACAGCCAGCCGGTGTGCGCCCACCACAGGCCCTTCACCAGCGCGGGGACGGTTTCGCCGAAGCGCCAGGGGGAGTGCGGGTCGCCCTCCTTGTCACTGAAGCGGTGGTGCCTGCGGTGGTCGGCCACCCAGCGGACCAGCGGGCCCTCGACGGCCAGACTGCCGGCCACGGCCAGTGCGATCCGCAGCGGGCGGTTGGCCTTGAAGGCACCGTGGGTGAAGTAGCGGTGGAAGCCGACGGTGACGCCGTGGCAGGTGAGGAAGTACATCACCGTGGTGATCGCCAGGTCCCGCCAGCCGAGCCCGCGGCCCCAGGCGACCGGGACCGCCGCGACCAGGGCCAGGAACGGGACTCCGATGAAGAGGGCGAGCGCGATTCGCTCGATCGGGCCCTGCCGCTCACCGCCCCTGGTGGCCGAGAGCTGGGTGGCGGCCGCCCCTGCCGGGTCCGGGGGCGCTTCGCTGGCCTGCATGGTCATATGCGGTCCTTGTCGGAGCGGCAAAACCTACGTGACCGTAACCTACGGCATCGTAAGTAGCGTGGAGCGGCTCTGGCGGGCGTGTCGCGAGGTGAACCGGGGCCGGTGTGGGCACGGGGAGTGCCGGGATCTTTGCGATTGGTGGTGGATGCCCGGGCTGGAACCCCGTAGGCTGTGGACCGCGCTGTCCCCTGCGGGGCGGCGAGGTACCGTCCGTCCCGGATCGTCTAAGGGCAGGACAGCTGGTTTTGGTCCAGCTTATGGGGGTTCGAATCCTCCTCCGGGAGCACTTCGTGCAGCCTCCGGCCGAGCGCTGAGCGGGCCGGGGGTCGACTGCCGGTCGGCCGTGACCGCACTATCCTCATGCTCTGCCCGAGCGTGGACGTGCGGATCCGTGGCTCGGGCTCGCTGTGCCAGAACCCTCCCCACGAACGACCGAGGAGCCTCCAGCGTGAGCGCCAACACCCCTGCCGCCGTCATCGTGCTCGCCGCTGGTGGCGGGACCCGGATGAAGTCGAAGCGTCTGCCCAAGGTGCTGCACGAGATCTGCGGTCGCACCCTGGTCGGTCACGCGGTCTCTGCCGCCCAGGAGTTGAGCCCCGAGCAGCTGGTCGTGGTGGTCGGGCACATGCGCGAGCAGGTGCAGCAGCACCTGGCGGAGCGGTACGAGGGTGTTCGCACCGCCGTCCAGCTGGAGCAGAACGGCACCGGCCACGCCGTGCGCACCGCGCTGGAGGCGCTGGCGGCCGACGGGATCGAGCCGGACGGCACCGTGGTGGTCACCACCGGCGACGCGCCGCTGCTGACCGGGGCGACGCTGGCCGCGCTGGTCGAGGCGCACGCCGAGCAGGGCAACGGTGTGACCGTCCTCACCGCCGTCGTCCCGGACTCCTTCGGCTACGGCCGGATCCTGCGCAGCGAGTCGGACGGCTCGGTGGCCGCGATCGTCGAGGAGAAGGACGCCACTGACGCCCAGCGGGCGATCGACGAGATCAACTCGGGCGTTTTCGCCTTCGACGCCAAGCTGCTGGTCGAGGCGCTCGGCCGGCTGAACACCGACAACTCGCAGGGCGAGGAGTACCTCACCGACACCCTGGGGATCCTGCGGACCTCGGGTCACCGGGTCGGCGCGGTCGTCGCGGCCGACTTCCGCGACATCCTCGGCATCAACGACCGGGTCCAGCTGGCCGAGGCCCGGAAGATCATGAACGCCCGGCTGGTCGAGCGCGCGATGCGCGCGGGCGTCACCGTGGTGGACCCGGCGTCCGCCTGGTTCGACGTCCAGGTGACCTACGAGCCGGACGCGGTGGTGCTGCCGAACACCCAGCTGCACGGTGCCACGCACCTCGGCGAGGGCTGCGAGGTCGGCCCGAACTGCACCCTGACCGACACCCTGGTCGGTGCCGAGGCCCATGTGAGCAACGCCACCACGATCGGCGCCGAGATCGGTGAGGCGGCCTCGGTCGGCCCGTACGCGTACCTGCGCCCGGGCACCAAGCTGGCCCGGAAGGCCAAGGCCGGCACCTATGTGGAGATCAAGAACTCCGAGGTCGGCGAGGGCTCCAAGGTGCCGCACCTGTCGTACATCGGCGACACCACGATCGGCGAGGGCAGCAACATCGGCGCGGCCTCGGTCACCGTCAACTACGACGGCGTGAACAAGCACCGCACCACCATCGGCTCCCACTGCCGCACGGGCTCCGACAACATGTTCATCGCCCCGGTGACCGTCGGGGACGGTGCCTACACCGCCGCCGGATCGGTGATCATCACCGATGTCCCGGCCGGTGCGCTCGGCGTCTCCCGGGCGCAGCAGCGCAACATCGCGGGCTGGGTGGAGCGCAAGCGCCCCGGCACCGACTCCGCGCGTGCCGCAGCTGCGGCGGGTGAGTCCGCCGCGATCGTCGAGGACTGAACGGGCGACGGGGGATCTCGAGGGGAGAGCCCGGGGCCCACGCTTTCCGGCGGGGCGCGTAACCTGGAGTACATACGTGCGCCACTGGGCTGACTGCCCGTGTCCGGGCGTACTCCCATTCCCCCGTTGAGCACCGGCCGGGCGCCCGCCTGGCTCGGCGTGGCGGGTTCATGTGCGGCAGCAACGCGAGGAGACGGTGCAGTGACCGGGATCACGACGTCGGTTGAGAAGAAGCTGAAGCTCTTCTCGGGCCGTGCCCACCCCGAGCTGGCGAGGGAGGTCGCGGAGGCGCTCGACACCGAACTCGTGCCGACCAAGGCCCTGGACTTCGCGAACGGCGAGATCTACGTCCGCTTCCTGGAGTCGGCCCGCGGTGCGGACTGCTTCGTGATGCAGAGCCACACGGCTCCCATCAACCAGTGGATCATGGAACAGCTGATCATGATCGACGCTCTGAAGCGGGCTTCCGCCAAGAGCATCACCGCGATCCTCCCGTTCTACGGCTACGCCCGTCAGGACAAGAAGCACCTGGGCCGCGAGCCGATCTCGGCCCGCCTGGTCGCCGACCTGCTGCGCCAGGCCGGTGCCGACCGCCTGATGGCCGTGGACCTGCACACCGCGCAGATCCAGGGCTTCTTCGACGGCCCGGTGGACCACCTGTTCGCGCTGCCGCTGCTGGCCGACTACATCGGCGAGAAGGTCGCCAGCGACAAGCTCACCGTCGTCTCCCCGGACGCCGGCCGGGTGAAGGTGGCCGACCAGTGGTGCGACCGGCTGGACGCGCCGCTGGCGATCATCCACAAGCGCCGCGACATGACCCAGGCCAACACCATTCTGTCGGCCGAGGTGGTCGGTGACGTCAAGGACCGGGTCTGCGTCCTGGTCGACGACATGATCGACACCGCCGGCACCATCTGCGCCGCCGCCGACGCCCTGTTCGAGAACGGTGCCGCGGACGTCATCGTGGCCGCCACCCACGGTGTGCTCTCCGGCCCCGCGGCTGACCGGCTGAAGAACTCCCGGGTCAGCGAGTTCGTCTTCACCAACACCCTGCCGACCCCGGCCGAGCTCCAGCTCGACAAGGTGACCACCCTCTCCATCGCCCCGTCGATCGCCGCGGCGATCCGCGAGGTCTTCGAGGAGGGCTCGGTCACCAGCCTGTTCGAGGGCGTGCACTGACCGGGTAGTCGTACGAACGGCCCCGGTGCCTCGCGGCGCCGGGGCCGATTTCGTGCTCGACGCAGCGTGCGGTTAGACTCTTGAGACTGCTCGGCGAGGGATGTCGTGTGCCCAATACGGGTGCTTGATCCGTGATCGACGCGCTGCCTCGGCCGTGGTTCGGCCGATTGCAGATCCGTCCGCCGCCGAGTGGCCCCCCAAACGTACTTGAGGGTGTGCCCCGGCGGTTTTTCGTCTGTCGTCCGCACCCCGCGTCCAGTTCTCACGAGGAGTGCCGTCGTGTCCGAGATCCGCCTTGCCGCTGAAGCCCGTACCGAGTTCGGCAAGGGTGCCGCCCGTCGCGCTCGTCGCGCCGGCTTCGTCCCCGGTGTCGTCTACGGCCACGGCCACGCCCCGGTTCACCTGAACCTGCCCGGCCACGACCTGATGATGGCCCTGAAGACCCCGAACGCCCTGCTGGTCGTGCCGATCGACGGCAAGGACGAGTACGTGCTGCCGAAGGCCGTCCAGCGTGAGGCCATCAAGCGCACCATCGAGCACGTCGACCTGCTGCTGGTCAAGCGTGGCGAGAAGGTCACCGTCGAGGTCCCGGTCCACACCGAGGGCGAGCTGGCCCCGGGCGGCAACCTGCTGGAGCACGTCCTGAACGCGCTGCCGGTCGAGGCCGAGGCCACCCACCTGCCCGAGGCCGTCACCGTCTCGATCGAGGGCCTGGAGGCCGGCGCCTCGGTCCTGGCCAAGGACGTCGTCCTGCCGAAGGGCGTCGCGCTGGCCGTCGAGGCCGACGCCGTCGTGCTGCAGGTCATCGGCGCCCAGGCCCCCGAGGCCGTCGAGGGCGAGGCCGTCGAGGCCTGAGCCCGGTAGCTCTTTCGACCGCTGCCCCGGTCCGCTCCGCTGGAGCGGCCGGGGCAGCGGCGTGTCCGGGATGATGAGGGAAAGTGAGGAGCGGTTGATGAGCGACGAAGCGTACGAGGGCCCCTGGCTGATCGTCGGCCTCGGCAACCCGGGCGAGGGCTACGCCCGGAACCGGCACAACATCGGTTTCATGGTGGTGGATCTGCTGGCCGAGCGGATCGGGGCGAAGTTCAAGGCCCACAAGAGCCGGGCCCAGATCGCCGAGGGCCGCCTGTGCGGGCGGCGGGTGGTGCTGGCCAAGCCGATGACTTTCATGAACCTGTCCGGCGGCCCGACCACCGCGCTGCGCGACTTCTACAAGGTGCCGACCGAGGCGATCGTGGCGATCCACGACGAGCTGGACATCGACTACGCGGCACTGCGGCTCAAGCTGGGCGGCGGCGACAACGGGCACAACGGGCTGAAGTCCATCACCAAGTCGCTCGGCCCCGGCTACCACCGGGTGCGCTGCGGCATCGGCCGTCCGCCGGGCCGGATGGAGGTGGCCGACTTCGTGCTCAAGGACTTCTCCTCCGCCGAGCGCAAGGAGCTCGACTGGTTCGTCGACCGCTCCGCCGACGCGGTCGAGGCGCTGCTCTCCGAGGGGCTCGAACGGGCCCAGGGCAGCTACAACTCCTGACGGCTTTCCGGTGAACGTCTGACGCGGTTTTGACGATTGCCTGACGTGATGTCAATCCGGCGCGCCCCCTTGCACAACGGTCGTGCAACGCTTGCTCCGAGGGAGCGTGATCTGTATGGGAAGGCCACCTCTGATCGGATACGGTCATCCCCTGTACGCGCAGGATTGAGCGCAGGAATCTGGGGGTAAGGACCGTGGTTCGGTCACAACGCGTCCGGGTGGGGCGTGCGGTCGGCGGAGCGGCGATGCTCGTCGGTCTCACCGCGCTGGGTGCACCGGTGGCGCAGGCCGCCGACTCCTCGGGCGGTCAGAACGATGCGCCCGAGCCGGCGGCCGCGCAGCTGACGCCGCCGGTCAGCGGCGGCAAGGTGGGCGGCTCGGCCGGGCTGTACGCGGTCGGCGGCGGCCTGGTGATGGTTGCCGGCGGAGCGACCCTCTGGGTCAAGCGCAAGCGCGCCGGCCAGGTCACCATCCACTGAACCGCCTTGCGGGCAGGGGCCTTTCAGGCCTGTCCGGGTCTTTCAGGGGCGAGGGAGCAACACCAGGGGCGCGGGGGCACTGCCCCGCGCCCCTGGTGTTGCCCCTGGGAAGGGGCCCGGGCGTCAGCCCGTGTTGCGCAGGCCGGCCGCGATGCCGTTGACCGTCAGCAGCAGGGCCCGGGCCCGCAGTGCGTTCTCCGGCCGCCCGGCGGCGACCTCCTCGCGCTGGCGGCGCAGCAGTGCGACCTGCAGGTAGGAGATCGGGTCGAGGTAGGCGTCGCGGACGGTGAAGGTCTGCTTCAGCACCGGGTTGTGTTCCAGGAGTTCGCTCTCACCGGTGAGCCGGAGCACCTCGCGCAGGGTCAGTTCGTGCTCGGCCACGATCTGGTCGAAGACGTGGTGCAGTTCGGCCGGGACCAGCTGCTCGACGTAGTGGCGGGCGATCCGCAGATCGGTCTTGGCCAGCGTCATGGCGACGTTGGACAGGAAGTTGCGGAAGAAGTGCCACTGCCCGTACATCTCGTCGAGCACGTCACCTAGCCCGGCCTCGCGGGCGGCGGCCAGACCCGAGCCGACGCCGTACCAGCCGGGGACGATCTGGCGGGACTGGGTCCAGCCGAAGACCCACGGGATCGCGCGCAGGCCGTCCAGGCCCGCACCGGAGTCGGGGCGGCGGGACGGGCGGGAGCCCAGGTGCAGTGAGGCGAGCTGGTCGACCGGGGTGGCAGCGAAGAAGTACTTGGGCAGGTCGTCCTGCTCGACCAGGGCGCGGTAGGCGGTGTGGGCCGCCTCGGAGACCTGGTCCATCGCGGCGTCCCAGCGGGCGAGTTCCTCGGGGGCCTGGCGCGGCGCGGTGTGCAGGGCGGAGGCGGCCAGGGTGGCCGAGATGGTCAGCTCCAGGTTCTCCCGGGCCAGCGAGGGCAGCAGGTACTTGTCGGAGATGACCTCGCCCTGCTCGGTGACCTTGATCTCGCCCTCCAGAGTGCCCCAGGGCTGGGCCAGGATGGCCTCGTGCGAGGGGCCGCCGCCGCGGCCGACGGTGCCGCCGCGGCCGTGGAACAGGCGCAGCCGGATGCCGTACCGGTGGGCGACGTCGCGCAGCCGGCGCTGGGCCCGGTGGATCTCCCACTGGGAGGTGGTGATGCCGCCGAACTTGGAGGAGTCGGAGTAGCCGAGCATGACCTCCTGGACGTCGCCGCGCAGCGACACCAGCAGCCGGTAGGAGGGGTCGGAGAGCATCTCCTCCAGGATCCGGTCGGCCTGCTGGAGTTCGTCGGTGGTCTCCAGGAGCGGCACGATGCCGATCTTGGCGATCCCGGCGTGCAGGTCGATCAGACCGGCCTCGCGGGCCAGTACGGTGGCCGCGAAGACGTCGTCCGCGCCCTGGCACATCGAGATGACGTAGCTCTCGACGATCTCGTCGCCGAAGCGCTCGAAGCCCTCGCGGATGGTGTTGAAGACGTTCAGGGTCTTCGTCCCGGCGGCGTCCAGCGGGGCCGGGGTCGGGGCCAGCGGGCGGCGCGAACGCAGCTCCTTGGCGAGCAGCTTCTGCCGGTACTCGCGCGGCATGTCGTTGTAGCGCCAGGCCTCCTCGCCGAGCCGGTCGAAGAGCTGGCCGAGTGCGTGGTGGTGCGCCTCGGCGTGCTCGCGCACGTCCATGGTGGCCAGTTGCAGGCCGAAGGCCTCGATGGTGCGGATCGCGCGGGCGAGGCGGCCGTCGGCGATCAGTTCGCCGCGGTGGGCGCGCAGCGAGTCCTGGATCAGCTTCAGGTCGGCGACCAGCTCGCGGGTGCCGAGGTAGTCGCGGCCGGGGACGTGCGGGGTGCCGGCGACCAGGCGGTCGCGGGTGTTCTCCAGCTTGAGGCGGACGCAGGTGGCCTTGAGCCGGTACGGCTCCTCGGCGTTCATCCGCTTGTACCGCGGGCTGAGTTCGGGCAGCAGCTTGAGGTCGGCGTCCAGCGAGGCGAGCAGTTCGTCGGAGGCGCCGGCCAGCCGGACCGAGGTGGAGAGCGAGGCGCGCAGGTCGTCGATGGTGTCCAGGGCGTCCTTGATGCCGTACTCGTGCTGGAGGTCGAGCACGTCCCAGGTGACGTTCGGGGTGACGTTCGGGTTGCCGTCGCGGTCGCCGCCGATCCAGGTGCCGAAGGTCAGCGGGCGGACGCCCTCGGGGAGGCTCAGGCCCACCCGGGCCAGCTCCTCGTGCAGCTCCTCCAGCACCTCGGGGACGGCCTCGCGGTAGAGCTCGTCCAGGTAGTAGACGGCGTTGCGGGCCTCGTCGGTGGGCTCGGGGCGGGCGATCCGCAGCTCGTCGGTCTGCCAGAGCAGGTCGATGACCTCGGCGAGTCTGCGGTCGGCGGAGCGGCGGGCGGAGGTGAGCCGCGCGGCGGCACGATCGGTGGTGGTGGCCGGGTCGGGGTCGGCGGTGGCCAGGCCGGCGGCCGCCTGCTCGCGGTGGACGCGCTCCAGCAACTCGCCGATCCGGCGCAGCTTGTGGAGCACGCTGCGGCGGGCGGCCTCGGTCGGGTGCGCGGTGAAGACCGGGCGCACGGCCAGGTGGGCCAGGGTATCGGCGAGGTGCTTGGGGTCGGCGTCGGACAACTGGTCGGCGGTCTGCGCCAGCTGGGAGCCCTCGCGGGCCCGGCGGGCGGCGAACTCGCGGCCGCGGTGCACCTGTTCGGTGACGTTGGCCAGGTGGAAGTAGGTGGAGAAGGCCCGTACCAGCTTGGCGGCCGTCTCCAGGTCGATGCCGGAGAGGAGTTCGGCGGTGGCCTCGCCGTCGGTGCGGCTGAGCAGTCGTACCTGCTCGACCAGGCCCAGCAGTTCGGGGCCCTCCTGGCGGACCAGGGTCTCGCCGAGCAGGTCGCCGAGGCGGCGGATGTCCGCGCGCAGGGCCGCGTTGTCGGCGACCGTGGCGGAGGGCCGGGTGGAGTTGTCCGCCGACGAGGTGGGGACCGGAGCGGTCACGGCTGGCTCCCTGAGGTGGTGGGGTTCGGCAACGGCTCTCATCACCACTGTGAAGGTGACGTGTGCGGACCGCGCTGTCCGACGCGACCAGCATAGGTGGCACGGGGTGCCGCGACGGTGACATAACCGTATGGCGGACAGCCGGCGCGATCCCGGCCGGTGGCCTCCCGGGGCCGGGCCGGCGCTCCCCGGTGGCGCGGAGGCGTGCGACCGGCGCCGCCCAGCCGATTGGACCGCGCCGGTCGCACCTTCCGAGGAACGGGCGAGGGTGCGCCCGGCCCGCCGCGGAGGTGCGCGGTCGGCCGCGCGGTCGTTCGTGCCCCGGAGGTGTCGCCCCCGGCTGGCCGGGTGTTCAGTGGATGACAATGTCCCCCCCTTAGGCTGTCTCTCATGAGCAAGTCGCCTGAGGGGGGCGGGCCGGTCCATTCACTGTGGTGGTGGCGTCGGCGCCGTAGCGCGCTGCTGGACATCGGTCTGGCCGCATTGGCCGGACTGGAGTGCGCCTACGGGGCGTACGGGACGGTGCACGACCGGCTGGGCTGGAGCGCGGGCCTGGTGGTGGTGTCGGCGGTGCTGGGCGCACTGGCCGGGGCGAGCCTGGTGGTGCGGCGGCGCTGGCCGGCCGTGCCGGTGTTGATGGCGCTGGTCTTCGTCCCCGGCCTGTTCGGCGTCGTGCTGCTGGTGGTCTCGCTGTACACGCTGACGGGGACCTGGGAGTGGCCCTCGCGGCGGGGGCGGGTGCTGGGGCTCTCCGCGGTGGCGCTGCTGGAGACCTTCGCGATGGTGCTGTTCGCCTTCCTCCACCCGATGCCGCAGCAGAGCCGCTCCGACAGCCCCGCGGCCGATCAACTCCCGCCGACCTGGGTGTTCGTCCTGGTGGCGGTGCTGGTCGCGGTCGGCCTGACGGTGCTGCCGGTGGTCACCGGGCTGTACGTGGGCGCGCGCCGCCGCCTGGTGGAGTCGCTCAAGGACCGCGCGCAGGGCCTGGAGACCGAGCTGGCCCTGCTGGCCGAGCAGGCCCAGGAACGCGCGCGCCGGGCCCGGCTGGAGGAGCGCACCCGGATCGCCCGCGAGATGCACGACGTGGTGGCGCACCGGGTCAGCCTGATGGTGGTGCACGCCTCGGCGCTGGAACGCATCGCAGCCAAGGATCCGGAGAAGGCGAAGCAGAACGCCCGGCTGATGGGCGAGGTCGGGCGCCAGGCGCTGAACGAGCTGCGCGAGATCCTCGGTGTGCTGCGGATGTCCGAGGAAGCGCCGGAGCCCCAGGACGGTCTGGAGCGCCTGCCGCGGCTGGTCGAGCAGTCCGAGGCGGCCGGGATGGCGGTGACCCTGACGGTCAGCGGCGCCCGCAGGCCGTTCAGCAGCGAGGCGGAGCAGACCGCGTACCGGGTGGTCCAGGAGGGCCTCACCAACGCCCACAAGCACGCCGCCGGGGCGCAGGTCGCGGTCCTGCTGGCGTACGTGCCGAACGGGGTCCGGGTGGCGGTGATCAACGACCGTGCGGACGGCGACGGGGCCGGCGGCCGGGTGGCACTGCCCAGCGGGGGCAACGGCCTGATCGGGATGCGCGAGCGGGTGGTGGCGCTCGGGGGCAGCTTCTCGGCCGGTCCGGAGGAGGACGGCGGCTTCCGGGTGGAGGCGGTGCTGC
This sequence comes from Kitasatospora sp. NPDC032150, assembly GCF_055579945.1. Lineage (NCBI taxonomy): Bacteria > Bacillati > Actinomycetota > Actinomycetes > Kitasatosporales > Streptomycetaceae > Kitasatospora > Kitasatospora sp. NPDC032150. The sequence goes on from NZ_JBVIMH010000011.1 coordinate 80,898, forward strand.
CGTCCCGGCTGGCGGTGCCGGCGGAGCGGCTGGCCTGAGGTCGGCGCCGTGGTGGGCGCCGAGGGTGTCAGGCCGGGTAGCGGAGCAGGGCGCGGGTGGCCAGGTCGAACGCGAACGGCTCCGGGATCGGCACGCTGTCGCCGAACCTGCCGTTCCACTGCCGGTGGTAGACGCCGTCCGCGGGCTCGGAGAAGAGCGTGAGTGCGCCGTCGCGGGGGTCGATCAGCAGGTAGAGCGGGATTTGCATCAACGGATAGTCGCGGACCTTGCCGACCAGGTCGTTCTCCGGGTTCGACGGAGAGACGATCTCGACCGCGATCGCGGCCTGTTCGGCAGGGACCTCGTTCCCGCCGAGCTCGACCACCGTGATCGGGATGTAGGTCAGGTCGGGATTGCGGAGCTTGCCGACGTTCGGCGAGGCCAGGTCGGTGTTCTCGCTCGGCATCAGGTCCGCCGGGCGGTGCGCGTCGAACTGCTCCCGGACGATGAGCAGATTGCGCTGGTGGATCACCGACGGCCCCGCCATCATGATGATCTCGTCGCCGGACACCTCGATCTTCCAACCCGACGGCGGGGTCAGACTCCGCGCGTACGCCAGCAACTGGGCGTGACGGTCGGGAACCTGGAACTCGGCCATGCCCTCATCCTGTCACGGCATTCGGCCGAGTCGTGGGCCTGTGCCGCCCGACTTACCGTGGGGTTTACGGGCGGCGGCCGCCTCAGCCGTGTCGTCCCGCGCGCAACCGCACGGTCACGGTGCGCCGCGCGCACGCCGCCGGGCCCGGTGACGGCGCCGCCAGCCGCCTCACAACTCGGCCCGCGTGCCGTCCGGTTGGTCGGCGGCACGCGGGGGCTTGAGGGATCGTCCGGTTGGACTTCGTCAGTGCTCCGGGTGGCGGGGGCGGAGACGGACGGTGTGGGGCTGGCCGTGCAGGGTGAAGGAGAGGTCGAGCCGGCCGTCGCGCCGGAGGAACTCCGTGGTTCGCTCGGCGGCGTCGGGGCGGGTGAGGAAGTAGCGGAAGGCGTCGGCCTGGAGGGTGCCGAGCGGGAGGAGCTTCAGGGCGTCCCAGACGGCGGAGAGGGCGTCCGGGAGGCGGGTGAAGGTCGCGGGGGCGGTGATGCCCTCGATCTCCACGCCGACCGGGGTGTTGTCGGTGCTCGGGGTGTTCATGCCGCGCTCCGCCGGTTCGGGCTGATCAGGCACCAGACGGCTTTGCCGATGCCGCCCGGTCGGGGGTGGCAGCCCCACGCGGTGGAGAGCTGGTCGACCAGCCAGAGGCCCCGGCCGGACTCGTCGTCCTCGCCGGCTGAACGTACGCTCGGAGGGCTGGCGTTGGCGTCGTGGACTTCGATCCGCAGCGCGGTGGGGGAGAGTTCGAAGCGGACCTGGATGAGGCGACCGGGTGGCACGCGGGCGTGTTCGACGGCGTTGGCGACGAGCTCGGAGAGCAGCAACTCGCCGGTGTCCGCGTACTGTTCGCCGCCGTCGAGGCCGGCGAGGAAGTCGCGGAGCAGTCTGCGGGCTCTGCGTGCCGACCTGCGGTGACGTGGCAGCCAGCATGAGTGCTCAACCGGAGGAGTGGGCGGTTTCTCCGAGGTTTTGGGCATGGCGATGCACCTTCCGGGCATGGCGGTTGGACGTGATCAAGTCGGCCAGTGGCCTCGACGACGGCCGAAAGCTGGCATGGGAATGCCCGAGCAACTAGCCGCTGCGATCACTCTGTGTCTCGCGTGAGTTACATCACGTAGCATGCTCCCGTATCGATGCGACTTGCAACAAGAACAGTTGCAACTGTGCAGATTGATTCCTCCTGGCCCCGACGGTCCGTCAGGGGGCAGACTGGCCGGGTCAAAGGAGGACCGGCATGACCGACGAATCAAGGCCGACCGTGCGTGGCCGTCGTCTGGGCTCGGAGCTCCGCCGTCTCCGAGAATCGGTGGGCAAGAGCACCGAGAACGCCGCAGGTGCACTCAAGTGCTCCCGCGCGAAGATCAGCCGGATTGAGACCGGCGCGGTTGGCATTCGGCGACTCGACCTCGGCGTCCTGCTGGACCTCTACGGCGTCACCGAACCAAGAGACAGAGAGGCCCTGGAGAGGCTGGCGCGGGACAGCAAGAAGCGCGGCTGGTGGCACGACTACGGCGACACCATCCCGCCTGCCTACGCTGACTTCCTCGATCTGGAAGGTGACGCCCGGTACATCCGGACCTGGCAACCGCTGGTGTTGCCAGGGTTGTTGCAGACCGAGGACTATGCCCGTGCCCTGTTGGAGGCCAACCCTGCCGCTGTCCGTCCGGAACGCATCGACCAGTTGGTGAAGATCCGGATGGAGCGCAAGGGAGTGCTGGTCAAGCCGGATCCGGCTCGGTTCTGGGCGATTGTCTGGGAACCGGCCCTGCGGTGCCCGGTGGGCGGGGCGGACGTGCACAGGGCGCAGCTGGCTTACCTTGCCGAGGCGGCGCAGCTTCCCAACGTCACGCTGCAGGTCGTGCCACTTGATGTCGGCGCGACCGCTGGGGCATGCGGAGCATTCGTGATGTACGGCTTCACGGACTCCCCGACCCCGGGAGCGGTGTTCCTGGAAACGCTGACAAGCAGCCACTACCTGGAGCAAGAGGCAGAGCTCGACGGCTACGGGCTCGTCTTCGAGTACCTGCGGTCGGCGGCCCTGAACCCTGCTCAGTCGCTGGAAATGATCACCGCTATCGCGGCGGAGACATGAGTTCGAGATCGGATAAGAGGGTGAGCGCATGACCGTGCCGGAGATCTCCGCCCGGGGTTGGTACAAGAGCAGCTACAGCGCACAGGCGAACGAGTGCGTCGAGACGGGGCAGGCCATCGCCGGCGGGATGGCCGTCCGGGACTCCAAGGACCCGCACGGCCCCGCCCTGGTCTTCGCCGCTGACGCTTGGTCGGCGTTCGTGGCCGGGGTGAAGGCAGGCGAGTTCCCGACCGTCTGACCCCGACCCCACGCACGAGACAGCCCTGGCACGGGCGACCCTGCCAGGGCTGTGGCGCATCGAGACCAGAGCCCGCCTACGGCTGGACCTTCAAGCGCTCCGGCATGGCACCGAGCACCAGGCCGGTCACCGCGTGGTCGATGGAGGGGCCGAGGTACCACTCGCCGGTGTGGTCGAGGCTGTAGACGCGGCCGTCCTCGTCGATGGCGAGCAGGGCCAGGCCGTACTGCTCCTCGCCGAGGGGGGCGACCTGGCGGCCGAGGGCCCGGCCGAGGTCGGCGAGGGTGCGGGGCTGGTGCAGGCCGCAGAGCGGGTCGATCAGGAACGGCGTGCGGGCCATCAGCCGCCCGGCGCCGGTCTGGTCCAGGAACAGCCCGCCGAACTCGGCCCAGGCCTCGACGGCGGCGGGGAAGACGGAGTGCTTGGGCCCGGCCGGGTCGCCGTGGCCGGCCAGTTGGTCCGCCCACTCTTCGGCCTGGCGGATGTCCCAGCGTCCCGGGTGCCAGCCGGCGTGCTTGAGCGCGGCGGCGACCTCGGCGGGGAAGCGGGGCTGGGTGCGGACGGCGGACGCGTTCAGGAGGTGCTCCGAGGACTGGGGGCAGAGGCGGTAGTGGGCTGTGCCCACCGGTGGTTCAGGGCGCGGTCGGTCCGACGGCGACGACCTCGACGGTGAGGTGTTCGAGCAGCGGGGTGCAGGAGCGGCACGGCGGCGCGTGCGTACCGTGCGCCGGGTCGCCCTCCTCGCGGATCCGGACGGTGGTCAGCCGGGCGCCTTTGAGCGCCTTGCGGGCGTCCGGGAGGCTGAGCGGTTTGCGCGAGGCGCGTTTGGAGCGGGCCGAGTCCACCTTGTTCAGGTACTGGGAGAGCAGCACCGTCTCCGGGCAGCGCCCGAGGAACCGCTCCCGGTGCTCCATCGGCAGCGTGGCGAGGAAGTCGCCGACCAGCGGGTGCAGGATGGGCCGGGCGTCCGGTTTGTGGCCGGCCAGGGTGTGCACCTCGCCGTTCCTGAGCGAGAGCGCGGCGGCCACTGCGGGCAGCAGGCTGTCCCGGTGGTGGCGCAACACCGGGGCGGCGCCTGGCTGTTCCGGGTGCTGCACGCTGCTCCTCGCTCTCCACTGGCCGGCAGGCTGGAGCTGCCGGAAGTCTGCTGACGGTAGGTGACACCTCGCGGTGAGGATCCAAGACTGCCAAACTTCCACGACAATCGCCGACCCGGGGTGCGGGAGGGCCGCTCGGGCGGTGCTCGGACGGGCGCCAAGTCCTGCCGCCGTTTTCCGGATTCGGGCCACGACCGGTGGCGGCTGCCGGTAGCGTTCGGGCTGCGGGGCAAGGCCGTTCGAACTGCGGGGGAGCGGTTCTGGCCGGTCCCGATCAGGGGCGGTGGGGGCTGCCGGGCAACGAGGAGCCCCGGCGCCGAGCAAGGGGGGTCTTGCTGTGACGTATGCGCCTGCGGGCGAATCGGAGCGAAGCCGGCGGACGGACAGCGCATTAGTCGGGCAGGGGGAGCATCAGGGTCCGTACGCGCCTGATGCGGTCGCCGCGGAGCGGATCGGGCTGGCCGTGGTCGGCGCCGGCTACTGGGGACCGAACCTGGTCCGCAACGCCCAGCAGACGGCGGCGCTGCGCCTGCACTGGCTGTGCGACCTGGACGAGGAGCGCGCCCGCCGGGTGCTCGGCCGGTACAGCACGGTCGGGGTGACCACCTCCTTCGACGAGGTGCTGGCCGACGAGCGGGTCCGGGCGGTCGCCATCGCCACGCCCGCCGCGACCCACTACCGGCTGGTGCGGGCGGCGCTGGAGGCCGGGAAGCACGTCCTGGTCGAGAAGCCGATCACCACCACCGCCGAGGAGGCCGCCGAACTGGTCGACCTGGCCGAGAGCAGCGGGCTGGTGCTGATGTGCGACCACACCTTCTGCTACACGCCGGTGGTCCGCCGGATCCGCGAGCTGCTGCACGGCGGTGAACTCGGCGACCTGCAGTTCTTCGACTCGGTCCGGATCAACCTCGGCCTGGTCCAGCCCGATGTGGACGTGCTGTGGGACCTGGCCCCGCACGACCTCTCCATCCTCGACTTCGTGCTGCCGCCCGGCGTCGTCCCGGTCGGCGTCAGCGCCCAGGCCGCCGACCCGATCGGGGCCGGCCGGGCCTGCGTCGCGTACCTGACGGTACGGCTGAGCAACGGCGCGCTCGCCCACTGCCACGTCAACTGGCTCTCCCCGACCAAGGTGCGGACCACCCTGATCGGCGGCTCCCGGCGCACCCTGGTCTGGGACGACCTGAACCCGCAGGCCCGGCTGGCCGTCCACGACCGGGGGGTGGACCTCACCCCGCCCGAGCGGTTGACCGAGGAGATCCGCCACCAGGCCCAGGTCTCGTACCGGGTCGGCGACATGGTCGCACCCGCGCTGTCCGAGCAGGAGGCGCTGCGCGCGGTGATGGCCGAGTTCGCCGCCACCGTCACCGAGGGCCGGGCCCCGCTCACCGACGGCCGGGCTGGGCTGCGGGTGCTGCGCCTGCTGCACGCCGCCGCCCGCAGTCTCGAACTCCACGGCGCCACCGTGTCGGTGGACGTCGACCAGCTGACCACCACTCAGGAGAGGGCTGTCGCCCAATGAACGAGTCACCGCCCCGAGCCGAAGGGAGCGTCGGCGCCGGGTCAGAGCGCCCGGAGGCGAGCGGGGGGAGTTGCAGCGCTGTCGCCATTGAGGGCTCCCGCTGCCTGGTCACGGGAGGCGCGGGCACCATCGGTTCCACCGTGGTGGACCAGTTGCTCGCGGCCGGGGCCCGCGAGGTCGTGGTGCTGGACAACTTCGTCCGCGGCCGGATGGCCAACCTCGCGCACGCCCGGTCCATCGCGACGGACGGCCGGCTGCGAGTGGTGGACGGCGACATCCGCGACCGCGCGCTGCTGCGCGAACTGCTCGACCCCGGCACCGACCTGCTCTTCCACCTCGCCGCGATCCGGATCACCCAGTGCGCCACGGAGCCCCGGCTCGCCCTGGAGATCATGGTGGACGGCACCTTCGACGTGGTCGAGGCCGCCGCCGAGAAGGGCGTCAGGAAGGTGATCGCCTCCTCCACCGCCTCGGTCTACGGCCTCGCCGACACCTTCCCCACCCCCGAGACCCAGCACCCGTACAACAACGACACCTTCTACGGCGCCGCCAAGGTCTTCAACGAGGGCCTGCTGCGCAGCTTCCACGCCATGTACGGCCTGGACTACGTGGCGCTGCGCTACTTCAACGTCTACGGGCCCCGGATGGACGTGCACGGCAAGTACACCGAGGTGTTCATCCGCTGGATGGAGCGGATCGCCGCCGGGCAGCCGCCGCTCATCTTCGGCGACGGCGCGCAGACCATGGACTTCGTCTACACCGAGGACATCGCCCGGGCCAACCTGCTGGCCGCCGCCGCGCCCGTCACCGACCGGGTCTACAACATCGCCAGCTCCACCGAGGTCTCGCTGCGCGGCCTCGCCGACGCCCTGCTGGCCGCCATGGACTCCGACCTCGACGTCGAGCACGGCCCGGCCCGGGGCACCGCGGGCGGCGTGGTGCGGCGGCTCGCCGACATCTCGGCCGCCCAGCGCGACCTCGGCTGGAAGCCGGAACTCGGCCTGGAGGACGGCCTGCGCAAGCTGGTCGCCTGGTGGCGTGAGCAGTAACCCCGTTTTCCGGTCGCGTAGTTCGGAGTCCGCAGTGTCCACCGTTCCCGTCATGCCCAACATTCCCGTCATGGTGCCGTGGCTCGGCGAGGAGGAGGCCGAGGCCGCCGCCGAGGCCGTCCGCTCCGGCTGGGTGGCCCAGGGCCCCCGGGTCGCCGAGTTCGAACGGGCCTTCGCCGCCCACCTCGGCGTCCCGCACGCCGTCGCCGTCTCCTCCTGCACCACCGCCCTGCACCTGGCGCTCATCGGCGCGGGCGTCGGCCCCGGGGACGAGGTCGTGGTGCCCTCGCTCTCCTTCATCGCCACCGCCAACGCCGCCGCCTACCTCGGCGCCACCCCCGTCTTCGCCGACGTCGACCCGGCGAGCGGCAATCTCACCGCCGAGACAGTCCAGCCGCTGCTCACCGACCGGACGAAGGCCGTGATCGCGGTGGACCAGGGCGGCGTCCCCGTCGACCTGGGCGCCATCGAGGCACTGGCCCGGCCGCGCGGCATCGCCGTGGTCGAGGACGCCGCCTGCGCGGCCGGCGCAACCCTGCGCGGCCGGCCGGCGGGCGCCGGCGCCGGGATCGCCGCGTACTCCTTCCACCCGCGCAAGCTGCTCACCACCGGCGAGGGCGGCATGGTCACCTGCCAGGACGGCGAACTCGCCGCCCGGCTGCGGCGGTTGCGCGAGCACGGGATGAGCGTCTCGGCCGCCGACAGGCACGCCAAGGGCGGGGCCGCCGCCCCGGAGACCTACGACGAGATCGGGTTCAACTACCGGATGACGGACATCCAGGCCGCGATCGGCCTGGTCCAGCTGCGCAAGCTGCCCGAACTGGTCCGCCGCCGCCGGGAACTCGCCGACCGCTACCGCAGCCTGCTCGGCCCGCTGGGCGAGCGGCTGGTCGCCGACCCGGAGCACGGCACGGGCAACTACCAGAGCTGCTGGCTGCTGCTGCCCGACGGCGCCCCCGACCGAGCCGAGGTACTGGAACGGCTCGCCGCCGCCGGGATCTCCGCCCGCCGGGGCATCATGGCCGCCCATCTGGAAGCCCCCTACAAGGGCACCGAACGCGTGCCGCTGCCCGCGACCGAACTGCTCACCCGGCGGTCCCTGATCCTGCCGCTCTACCACTCGCTGACCGAGGAGCAGCAGGACCGGGTGGTCGCCGCGCTGCGCTCCGCCGTGGAGTGAGGGACCGGGGCGCGGGAACCGGGTGAGGCGGGAGGGCGGCTGCCCGGCACGGCTGCTCCGGCGAGCCGGCGGCGCCGTCCGGCCCTGACTCCCGGGGTGCGGCCGGCCCGTCGGGCACGGCTGACCGTGGGCGGCCGCTGTCGCGTGCGACCTCCCGCGCGCCGGGCGTGCGACTCGGCCGTCGGGAGCCGGTGAAGGAGCTTTCCGTAGCGCACCGTCCCCGCGCTCCGGCGCGCTGCGCATGTCCGCGCTCCTGGCGCGCTGTTCCTGCCCTGGGGCGCTGTTCCTGCCCCGGCGCGCGCTGCCCGTGTCCGCGTCCGGGGCACGCTGCCCGGCTGACCATCTGCGTCATCGACCGACCGTCCTGTCCCACAGTTGCCCGAGGGGGCCCGTATGACCACCATTCCGCTCGTCGATCTGCAAGCCGCGCACGCCGAGGTGGCCGAGGAGGTACGCGAGGGCTTCGACCGGGTGCTGGCCACCGGCGCCTACATCAAGGGCCCGGACGTCGCCGCCTTCGAGGCCGAGTACGCCGAGTTCTCGGGGGTCCGGCACGCGGTCGGCACCGCGAACGGCACCGACGCCCTGGAACTGGCCCTGCGCGCGTTGCGGCTGGACGGCGGCGCGGGCGTGGTGCTGCCAGCCAACACCTTCGTGGCCACCGCCGAGGCGGTGGTCCGATCGGGTCTGCGGCCGGTCCTGGTCGACGTCGACCCCGAGTACCTCCTGATCGACCCGGTCAGGGCGGCCGAGGCGCTGCCGGGTGCGGCCGCGCTGATCCCGGTCCACCTGAACGGCCAACTCGCCCCGATGCGGCCCCTGCTGGACCTCGCCGGGGACCGCCCGGTGATCGAGGACGGCGCCCAGTCCCAGGGCGCCCGCCAGGACGGCCGGGTGTCCGGCTCCTGGGGCCGGATCTCCGCCACCAGCTTCTACCCGGGCAAGAACCTCGGCGCGTACGGCGACGCGGGCGCCGTCGTCACCGACGACGAGGAACTCGCCACCGCGGTACGGCTGATCGGCGACCACGGCTCGGGCCGCAAGTACGTCCACGAGACCTTCGGCTTCAACTCCCGGCTGGACACCCTCCAGGCCGTGGTGCTGCGGGCCAAACTGCGCCGCCTGCCCGGCTGGAACGAGGCCCGCCGGGCCGCCGCCGCCCGCTACGGCGAACTGCTCGGCGGGCTGGACGGGATCACCCTGCCGGGCACCCTGCCGGGCAACGAGCACGTCTGGCACCTGTACGCGGTGCGGGTCGAGCACGGCCGGGACGAGGTGCTCGCGAAGCTGCACGCCGCCGGGATCGGTGCGGGCATCCACTACCCGGTGCCGGTCCACCTGCAGCCGGCTTTCCGCGAACTCGGCTACGCCGAGGGCAGCTTCCCGGTCGCCGAGCGGGCGGCGGGCGAGATCCTCACCCTGCCGCTCTTCCCGCAGATCACCGCGGTCCAGCAGGAACAGGTGGCGGAGACCTTGGTCAAGGCGCTGCACTGACCGCCGCGGGGGCGATCGGGAGGGCGGTCGGAGCCCCCGGCCCACGAGCGGCCAGCCGGGATCCGGCGCCGCGTTGCCGTCCGCCACGGCACGCGGTCTCCCGCTTCCCCGGCCGCTCGCCCGATCGCGCCCGAAGCTTCCCGGGCCCGTCCCCTCACGGCGCTGCCGGGACCCCCTAGGCTTACGTCCAGCAATCGGCATGACGAAGGTCGCAGCCAGTGGGGGCAACCAGATGACGACAGGTCGGCCCGGCGCCGCCGCAGCGCCGAACGCGGCGTACGCGGGCCAGGTGGTGTACTTCCCGGACCCGGTACGGGCCGCGAGCCACCCGGTCGGGGTGCGGGTGGACGAGTACGGCTACCCGGACTTCAGCGCGTACGCGGTCGCCGCCGCCGAGGTCGCCGACCCGCCCGAGGGCCTGGGCGTGGACGAAGTGCGGCTCACCGACTACGTGTCGGCCAACGCCGCGCTCTTCACCCAGGGCCACGAGCTCTGGGCCGACCTGGACACCGCCGTGGCCACCCCGCCCGGCTGGACCTGGCACCACGTGGTCGGCCGGGCGGCGCCGGGCTGGCGGCGGATGGAACTGGTCCCGGTCGAGGTCAAGGCGCTGCTGCGGCACCACGGCGGACTGGCCTGTTCCCGGGCCGACCACGGCCGCCGGGGCACCCGGCCGCTCCAGGAGTACCGCCCGACGCACTTCCCGCTCGCCAAGGACGGCGGCGACCCGCTCAGCGTCACCGAGGACCTGGTGCAGCGGGCCGAGCAGCGGCTCGGCCACCCGCTGCCCGCCGCGTACCGCAGCTTCCTCAAGCTGGCCGGTGGCCGGGGACCGGCCGGGGTCGCACTGGACACCGAGTGCGGCCTGCTGCTCGACCAGCCGTTCCTGACGCTCAGCGAGGAGTACGGGATCCGCGATCTGGTCTATGCCAACAAGTGCCTGCGCGACCACCTCACCAAGGACTACCTGGCCATCGCCTACGCCCAAGGCGGGTTGCTCGCGCTCAAGGTACGCGGCTCGCAGACCGGTTCGGTCTGGTTCTGCCTCTACGACGACGCCCGCGACACCGGTGCCCCCGAGAGCCCCGAGGACCGGGTCGCCCGGCTGCTGCTGCCCTGCGGCGAGAACTTCGACGAGTTCCTGCGCCGGCTGGTCGGTAGCCCGCCGGAGCTGGAGACCGTGGCGGGGATGATGGTGGACGGCGGGTTCGTCCGTGCCGTACCGGTGAACTGATGCTGCGTACGGGCACGGGCAGCAGGAGGACTGAAGGGGTGGACCTGGCGTGGTGACGTACGCGCAGGCGCAGGAACTGGCCGACGACTGGATCAACGCCGGGGTACCGCGCTCGCAGCAGCGCGAAGTCCGGGTGCGCGAGTTCGACCTGGGCTTCGTCTGCTGGGCGGAGGACCGGCCCACCGGCCCGTCCGACACCGCGGGCGGTCCGGCCGGACCGGTCGGCCCTGGCACCGAGATCCGGATGGTGATCGCCCGGGAAGGCGGTGCCAGCACGCTCTGGCCGCCGCTGCCCGTCAACGAGGTGGTCCGCCTGTACGAGGAGCAGTACGGCGGGGAGCTGGCCCCCAACCCGGCGGGCGCGGCCAAGCCCGTGCGCGGCACGGTCGAGGCGACGTCCTTCCTGCTCAGCCCCCCGCAGTGGCTGGAGGAGGCCGGGAAGGCGGCGATCGAGGCGGAGGCCGCGCGGCTCGGCGCACCGGCCGGGGCCGCTGCCGCCGCCCCTTCCGCAGCCGATGCCGGTGCCGGTGTCGGTGCCGGCGCGCCCGAGGCACCGCCGCAGTCGGTGCACCTGATCGCGCCGCCCGTCTCCGACCGTCCGGCGGGGGACGCCCCGACGATGCTGGGCCCGTCCGAGCCCCTGGGGACCCCGGCGGCGGGCGTGCCGCCGTTCCCGCCTGCCCCGCCTGCCCCGGCGGCTCCCGTGCCGCCCGGAGCCACCGTGCCCTACCCGGACGGCGTGCTCCGGGGCGAGCCGGCCGCCTTCGGCGCCGCGGGCACTCCCGTGCCCCAGTACACGCCGCCGGCGCCCGCCCCTGACAGCGCTCCCGCCGCCGGTGGCCCGGCGTCGGCCGGTGGTCCGGGGATCGAGTACGCGCCCACGATGCTCGCGTCCGACGGTGTACCGGGCCTGATGGGCCTGCCCGGCGCTCCGGCCGCGCCCGAGGGCCCGTCCGCCGGTGCGCCCGGCCGTTCGACGCCGACCGCACCGCCGCCGCCCCCGCCGGCCGAACTGCGCGGGCCGGCCGCCGCCCAGCCCGGTCCTGCGGCCGGCGGGCGAGGAGCCAGCGCGCCTCCGCCGCCTCCGCCCGCCGAGCTGCGACACGCCCCGGGCACCGTGGGGCATGCCGGTGCGGGTGGCCGCTCGGCGTCGACCGCGCCGCCGCCCCCGCCGCCCGCCGAGCTGCGCGGCGGAGCCCAGCCGCCCGCCGCCCCCGCGACACCGCCGGCCCCCGGCCCGGCCGCGGCGGGCATCGCGTACGAGGCGACCCAGCTGGCCCACGCGATCGAGGTGCCGCAGCCGGGCCACGGCACGCCGCCGCACGGCGGTCCGGCCGTTCCGTCGCCCGCCGGACCGGGCGGTCCCGGCATGCCCGCCGGACCGGGCGGTCCCGGCATGCCCGGCGCACCGGGTGTGCCCGGCATGCCGCCCACGGGACCGGTGCCGGGCGTCGGCTACGGCTACCCCGTGGCCGCGTCGGCGCCTCCGGCGCCCCAGGGAATGCCGGTACCGCCCACCCACCCGGGGCCCGCCCCGGTACCGGGCGCCGGTTACGGCTACCCGGTCGCCGGTGCACCGGTGCCCTCCGGCCCTCCGGTTCCCCCGCCCACGCCCGCCCCGGTACCGGGTGCGCCGGCCGGCGCACCCGGGGTGCCGTCGATCGGGCCCGGCACGGTGGCCGTGGTCAGCTACCGGGCACCGGACGGCTCCGAGCAGAAGCTCATCCACCGCAGCGAGCCCGGCACCCCGCACCCGGAGTGGAAGGCGCTGCACGAGCTGCGCCGTCTCAACGTCCCGCCGGACCAGGTGCTCGAACTCCACACCGACCTGGAACTGTGCGAGGTGCCCGGCGGCTACTGCGCCCGGATGGTGCGCGCCTCCTGGCCGAACGTCCGCCTCAGCCACACCGCCCCGTACGGCCGGGACCACCAGTCCCGGCAGGCGGGCATGGCGGTGCTGGTGGACCACGTCGACCAGCTGCACCAGCTGGCGGCGGCGCCGCAGCGCCCGCGGCCGGTCCGCGCGCCGCTGCCGCCGCCCGGCAGCATTCCGCAGCTGCCGCCGCTCGCCCCGCAGCAGCTGGCGGATGAGCTCGGGCAGGCCTTCGGTCCCGGGGTGTTCCGCTTCGAGCAGCGGGCGGTCTCCCGCCAGGGCGTGCCCGAGGTCGTGGCGCAGACCTTGGTGTGGGCCGGGCTGCCGCGCGACTTCGCGCCGTTCTTCTGGGCCCAGGCCCAGGAGGGCCGGCCGATCCCGACCCTGGCCGAGCTGGCGGCCGAGCGCGGACTGCCGTCCGGCCCGGACTTCGGCGGCTACCTGGTGCTCGGCAACGACTACGGCCGTCAGCTCTGCGTGCAGTACGGCACGGCGGCGGTGATCTCGGTCGAGCTGGAGCCGGGCGGTGAACCGGTGCGCTTCGTCAACTCCGGGGTCCCGGAGTTGGTCCGCAGCCTGGCCCTGCTCGGCCGGATGTGGCGCCTGCGCTACGGCCTCACCCCGGAACAGGCGGGCCGGTGGACCACCGACTTCCAGGCCCAACTGATCGCCATCGACCCGGCGGCGCTGCAGTCGCCGGAGACCTGGTGGGGCGTGCTGCTCGAACAGTTCTGGGACGGGATCCTCTGACCCCCTCGGTCTTGGCCACGGGCCGTGCCGATTCGTCGGCACGGCCCGTGGCCGTCTGGCGGGCAGGGGCGGAATCGGACATTCCGCGGGGCCGGTGCCCCCGGGGAACCAGTGGCGGACTCCCGAACGTCCTTACTGGTCATGCGCGATCCGCAGGAGGTTTCGAGCAAGCGGAACGGGGCTGACCCGCGGCATGCGTTCACGCGGTCGAGCGGCGCTGTCCTGTTTGGGTTTCCTCCCCATGCGCGCAAAATAGGTCAAGAGGGCGGGCCGCCGGTCCCGTCCTCGTCCACGTCCGACCATGGGCTGCGCAGCCCGCGAGCACGAGGGGAAGAGCCCATGAGCGACGCCGTCTCCCAGCACGGGTTCATGCTGTCCCGGCGCGGTTACGCGCCCGAGCAGGTCGAACGGGCACTGCTGTCCCTGACGTCGGAGCGGGACCGGGCGTGGGAGCGGCTCAGCGTGCTCGGTGCCGGCATCCGCGAGATGGAGAAGCGGCTCGCGGACATCGTCCAGGCCGCCGCCGACGCCCCCGCCCCCGACTACCAGGTGCTCAGCGACCAGGCCGCGCGGTTGATGGCCATCGCCGAGGCCGAGGTGACGGCGATCCAGGAGTCCGCCGAGCGCGCCGCCGAGGAGGCCAGGGACAACGCGTACCAGGCCGGACAGCAGGCCACCGTCAGCGCCCGGGAGTTCGCCACCACCAGTCGCGACGAGGCCGACGCCTTCGCCCGCCGCACCGAGGAGCGCACCCGCGCCGAGGCCGAGCGGATCCGCGCGGAGGCCGACCGGGAGGCCCGCAGCACCCGGGACCTCGCCACGGCGGAGGCCGCCAAGGTCCGGGTGAGCGCCGCCGAGGCGGAGGAGCGGGCCGAGGCCAAGCTGGCCGAACTGCGTCGCCGGGCGGACGAGATGTTCGCCGCCGCCGAGGCCAAGGCGGACGTGGAGGACGAGAAGATCTCCGCCACCGCGGAGCGCCGGCTCAGGGAGGCCGAGCAGTACCGCGACGAGGTGCTCGCCGAGATCCGCGGCAGCGACGCGGAGGCCCAGGCCACCGCCGAGCAGCTGATCGCCGAGGCCCGCCGGGAGGCCGAGCGGATCCAGGCGGCCAGCGAGCGCGAGCAGCGGGAGTTCGCCGTCCGGCACGAGCAGGTGCAGCAGCACCTGGACCACATCAAGCAGACGCTGGCCTCGCTGACCGGAGCCGCGGTCGGTGCCGTCGAGGGGGCGGGCCTACGGGCGCTGGAGGCCGCTCCCGCGCGGCCGCGGGCCGCCGTCGAAGCGTCGCGGCCGGCCCTGGCACCGGCTGCGGCCTCGGTCGAGCCGGCGGAGCCGGCCGGGGTGCCGGAGCACGCGACCAGGGAGCTCCGGCTGCCCGCCACCGCCGAGAAGCCCACCACCACCCTGCGGGCGCTCTCCGCCGTTCCGCCGCGGCCCACCACTTCGCCGGAGGTCGTCCCGGCGCGGGCGGCGGAACCGGCTCCGGCTGCGGCGTCCGTCCCGGAGCCCGCCCCGGCCGAACCGGCCGCGCAGGCGTCGGAGGCCAAGACGCGGATCGTTCCGAAGATCGTGATCGTCGATGACGGCTCCGAGTACCCGCGTGAGGTCGTGCACCGCCGCTAGCCCGTGCCCGGGCGCGGTCATGTGCGGGGCGCGCCGGCGTGGCCCCCCGAGGCGTGACCGACCCGGTCCGAAGTTGACGCCGTTCCGCCCCGCCGTCGAGGCGGGCCCGGAGGGAGGGGCCGTCCGCTCCGGCCGCAGGTGCGATCGCCACGGGCCAGGACCCGCGGCGCCCTCCAGGACAGGGCGCCACGACTCCCGGCGAATGGGCACGGGCGCCCCCACCCAGGGTCGCCCGGCCACGCACTCCCGACCCCCATCGGGGTGCGTCGGTGGCCACCGCCTCCATCCCCCACGGTTGGGTGCGGCGGGCACGAACTCCATCTTGCGCGACCACCATGGACGGGCAGTGACAGGAGTATGTCCAGTTCGTGTGATCTCCGCTGCAAGATCACGCTGAGCCCGGCGGTGCTCCTCGCGTGAGCGTCCGCGCTGCGGCGTAGGCTGGAGTTCCCCCGGGCGCGCCGCGTGCCGGGCCGTTCGCGTTGCCCGGCCGGTCGTCCGACGCCTGGGCACTCCAGCCACGGGACGAAGAAGAGACTCGCATGAGCCTGTCCGGACTGCTCGATGTCGTCGTACGGGATGCCGCCCTCGCCGAGGCGATCGAGGCGGCGGCCGCCGGTACCGCCGTGGGGGGCAGGCAGCATCTCGACCTGGTCGGTCCGCCGGCCGCGCGTCCGTTCGCGATCGCCGCGCTGGCCAGGTCGCTGGCGGCGAAGGCGGGTGAGCGGGGCCGTCCGGTGCTCGCCGTGACGGCCACCGGCCGGGAGGCCGAGGACCTGGCGGCCAGCCTGCGCTCGCTGCTGCCGCCCGACGCGGTGGCCGAGTTCCCGGCCTGGGAGACGCTGCCGCACGAGCGGCTGTCGCCGCGCTCGGACACGGTCGGCCGCCGCCTGGCCGTGCTGCGCCGGATCGTCCACCCGCGGGCCGACGACCCGGCGGCGGGGCCGGTCCAGGTGATCGTCGCGCCGGTGCGCTCGGTGCTGCAGCCGCAGGTCAAGGGCCTGGCCGAGCTGGAGCCGGTGGCGCTGCAGCGCGGCGAGCAGCACGACCTGGAGGAGGTGGCCCGCAAGCTGTCGGCCGCCGCCTACGCCAGGGTCGAACTGGTCGAGAAGCGCGGTGAGTTCGCGGTGCGCGGCGGCATCCTGGACGTCTTCCCGCCGACCGAGGAGCACCCGCTGCGGGTGGAGTTCTGGGGCGACGACGTCGAGGAGATCCGGTACTTCAAGGTGGCCGACCAGCGGTCGCTGGAGATCGCCGAGCACGGCCTGTGGGCGCCGCCCTGCCGTGAGCTGCTGCTCACCGACGAGGTCCGGGCGCGGGCCGCCGAGCTGGCGCAGGAACACCCCGGGCTGGCCGAGATCCTGGACAAGATCGCCCAGGGCATCGCGGTCGAGGGCATGGAGTCGCTGGCGCCAGTCCTGGTGGACGACATGGAGCTGCTGCTGGACGTGCTGCCCGCCGGCAGTGTCACGGTGGTCTGCGACCCCGAGCGGGTCCGGACCAGGGCGGCCGACCTGGTGGCGACCAGTCAGGAGTTCCTGCAGGCCTCCTGGGTGGCGGCCGCCGCCGGTGCGGACCGGCCGATCGACCTGGAGGCGATCGACGTCTCGGCCGCCTCGCTGTGGTCGCTGGCCGACGTGCGCGAGCACGCGGCGGAGATCGGGTTGCCCTGGTGGTCCGTCAGCCCCTTCGCCACCAGCGACTCGGCGTCCTCCGCGGGTCCGGAGCTCCTGGAGTTCGACGCCAACACCCTCACCCTCGGCATGCACGCGGTGGAGGCGTACCGGGGCGACACCGCCCGCGCCATCGCCGACGTCAAGGAACGGCTGAACGCCGACTGGCGGGTCGTCATGGTGACCGAGGGCCACGGCCCGGCCGCCCGGCTGGCCGAGGTGCTCGGCAACGAGGGGATCCCGGCCCGGCTGGTCGCCGACCTCGCCGAGGCACCGACCCGGGACGTCGTCCACGTCACCTGCGGCTCGATCGAGTACGGCTTCGTGGACGAGGACCTCAAGCTGACGGTCGTCACCGAGACCGACCTGTCCGGCCAGAAGTCCTCCACCAAGGACATGCGCCGGATGCCGTCCCGCCGCCGCAACGCGATCGATCCGCTGGCGCTCCAGGCCGGCGACTACGTGGTGCACGAGGCGCACGGCGTCGGCAGGTACGTGGAGATGGTGCAGCGCACCGTGCAGGGCGCGACCCGCGAGTACCTGGTGCTGGAGTACGCCCCCGCCAAGCGCGGCCACCCCGGCGACCGGCTCTTCGTGCCGACCGACCAGCTGGACCAGGTGACCAAGTACGTCGGCGGCGAGGCCCCGACGCTGCACCGGCTCGGCGGCGCGGACTGGGCGAAGACCAAGCAGCGGGCCAAGAAGGCGGTCAAGGAGATCGCCGCCGACCTGATCAAGCTGTACTCGGCCCGGATGGCGGCCCCCGGCCACGCCTTCGGCGCGGACACCCCCTGGCAGCGCGAGCTGGAGGACGCCTTCCCGTACGCGGAGACGCCGGACCAGCTCACCACCATCGCCGAGGTCAAGACGGACATGGAGAAGTCCGTCCCGATGGACCGGCTGATCTGCGGCGACGTCGGCTACGGCAAGACCGAGATCGCCGTGCGCGCGGCGTTCAAGGCCGTCCAGGACGGCAAGCAGGTGGCGGTGCTGGTGCCCACCACCCTGCTGGTGCAGCAGCACTTCTCCACCTTCGCCGAGCGGTACGCCAACTTCCCGGTCAACGTCCGGGCGCTGTCGCGGTTCCAGACCGACACCGAGGCCAAGGCGGTGCTGGAGGGCCTGCGCGACGGCTCGGTGGACGTGGTCATCGGCACCCACCGGCTGTTCTCCAGCGAGACCAGGTTCAAGGACCTCGGTCTGGTGATCGTGGACGAGGAGCAGCGCTTCGGCGTCGAGCACAAGGAGCAGCTGAAGAAGCTGCGCGCCAACGTGGACGTGCTGACCATGTCCGCGACGCCGATCCCGCGCACCCTGGAGATGGCGGTCACCGGCATCCGCGAGATGTCCACCATCACCACCCCGCCGGAGGAGCGGCACCCGGTGCTGACCTTCGTCGGACCGTACGACGAGAAGCAGATCTCAGCGGCGATCCGGCGTGAACTCCTGCGCGAGGGCCAGGTGTTCTACATCCACAACCGGGTGGAGACGATCGACAAGGCCGCCGCCCGGCTGAAGGACCTGGTGCCCGAGGCGCGGATCGCCACCGCGCACGGGCAGATGGGGGAGACCCAGCTGGAGAAGGTGGTGGTCGACTTCTGGGAGAAGGAGTTCGACGTCCTGGTCTCCACCACGATCGTCGAGTCGGGCATCGACATCTCCAACGCCAACACCCTGATCGTGGAGCGCGGCGACACCTTCGGCCTCTCCCAGCTGCACCAGTTGCGCGGCCGGGTCGGCCGTGGCCGCGAGCGCGGCTACGCGTACATGCTGTACCCGCCGGAGCGGCCGCTCACCGAGACAGCGCACGAGCGGCTCGCCACCATCGCCCAGCACACCGAGATGGGCGCCGGTATGTACGTGGCGATGAAGGACCTGGAGATCCGCGGTGCGGGCAACCTGCTCGGGGGCGAGCAGTCCGGGCACATCGCGGGCGTCGGTTTCGACCTCTACATGCGGATGGTCGGCGAGGCGGTGGCCGAGTTCCGCGAGTCGCTGGCCGGCGGCGGCGAGCCGGAGGAGGAGCCGCTGGAGGTGAAGATCGAGCTGCCCGTGGACGCCCATGTGCCGCACGACTACGCCCCCGGCGAGCGGCTGCGCCTGCAGGCGTACCGCTCGATCGCGGCGGTGAACTCGGAGGAGGACATCGTCCAGGTCCGCGAGGAACTCACCGACCGCTACGGCAAGCTGCCCGAGCCGGTGGAGAACCTGCTGCTGGTGGCGGGCCTGCGGCTGTTCGCGCGGCGCTGCGGCGTCGCCGACATCACCCTGCAGGGCCCGAACGTGCGCTTCGGCCCGGTCTCGCTGCGGGAGTCGCAGCAGCTGCGGTTGAACCGGCTCTACCCGCGCAGCCAGGTGAAGGCGGCGGCCGAGCAGGTGCTGGTGCCCCGTCCGAGCACCGGCCGGATCGGCGGCAAGCCGCTGGTCGGGCGGGAACTGCTGGACTGGTGCACCGAGTTCCTCACCACTATGTTCGACGACCTGGCGGGCGCGAAGAAGTAGCGCCTGCCACTGGGGTGTTCGGCGGTCTCAGGCTCAAGTGGGCCTGAGGCCGCCCTTCTTCTTGTCCGGCTTTCCTGTCCGGCGCGGTTTTCTTGTCCGGCGCCGCGGGTCAGGCGACGGTCCACTGACCGGTCTGCGGGGCCATGCCGCTGTCGAGGCCTGCCGCCGTCAGCAACTGGCGCCGCAGGCACCCCGACTTCCCGCGCCCGGTCGGCGGCAGTGACAGCAGTCCGACCTTCCGACTGGACCAGGTCGAGGAGTGGTTGCGCGCACAGGGAAAGCTCGCCGAACTGCCTCCGCTGGAGCAGGCCTGGCGGCAGGTCGAGACCCTTCGTGACCCGGCCGGGCACCCCGCCGCACCGCTGGTCGGTACCGGCGCCTTCCTGCTGTTGCTCCGGCACGAGCCCGGCACCTGGGCCGCGCTCGCCGGCGAGCCCGAGACCCGGCTCGCCACCACCCTGCCGCGCGTCCTGCAGCGCCTTGCCGCCCGCCTCCTCGGCGAGCAGGGCGCCGCCCTGCTCGCCCTGCCGACCCTGTACGGCAGTACCGACCTCGACCTGGTCCGGCAGTTGGTCCGGCTCACGGAGCAGGGGGCCGAGGCGGCGACCGCCGACGCCCCGGCAGGTCCGGCCGCGGTGTACGAGCAACTGCTCACCCGGTACGCCGAGGCCAACGCCCGTCAGCTCAGTCTACCCCGCCCGAGGCCGCCCGCCTCCTCGCCGACCTGGCGGCACCGGGGCCGGCGGAGCAGCCCACGAGCGTGCTCGACCCCGCCTGCGGCCTCGGCGCGCTGCTGCTCGCCCTGCCGCCCGCCGTCACCCGGTACGGCCAGGAGCTCGACCCCGTGCTCACCGCGCTGGCCCTGCTCCGTCTCGCCCTGCGCGCGCCGGACGGCGGCGCGTCCAGGCGGGCGGACCGCTGGACGGCGTCGCGCTCGGTCGGCAGATCCACGTGCTGCGGCCGGAACCCGCGCTGCTGGACGCCGAGTTCCTGGCCGGACAACTGCGCTCGACCGCCGTCGTCCGACGGGCCGCGAGCCATGCCTCCATCACGGCCCGCCTGGACATCCGCCGGGCCGAACTGCCCCGCCTCCCGATCGACCGCCAGCGCGAACTCGGCGCCGCCCACCGCCGCATCGCCGCCTTCGACGCTGCCCTCGGCCAGGCCGCCGCGCTCGCCCACCAGCTCGCCCAGGGCCTCACCGACGGTCTCGCGGGCGGCGCTCTGGCGGTCGGCTGGACGCCGGCCTGGACACCGATCCCGAACCGGTCTTCGAACTGCGCGAGCGGATCGGCCTGTTGGCGGCAGCGGCGGGCGAGGTCGAGGCGGCGTGGCAGGGGCTGCTGCAGCTGCTCTTCGACCGTGAGCGGCGGCTCGGACCGCACCACCCCGATGTCAGGCGCCTGCGGCAGAGCCTGGACCAGCTGAACGCCCGTCGCACCGGGACCGGTCCGCTCGCGCCGGCCGCCGCGCCCGCGCCGGGTGCCGTCGATCCCCGTACGGCGGGGCGGCCGACACCCGCCACGTTCCCCGGGGCCGGCGGCCGCTGAACCGGGCCGGCGGTCGCTGAACGGCTGTCCGGTTGATCCGGCCTACCCCGTTCGGCCCAAGGTCTGGGCAAGGCGTCGCGCCGCTCCCTATTGTCTGTACCTGCCAGGAGAACCATCGGACACCGCACCAGCCACACCGTCCCCCGCGCCTCGGGCCCGGGGTCCCTGCCCGGGAGGCCACACGTGATCCGCACCAACTCCGTCCAGCGCCACACCCGTACGGCTACCGGCGCCATCGGCGTCCTGATCGCCGCGGCCACCCTCACCGCCTGCGGCTCCGGCCCGGCACGCCAGGGGGCGGCGGCCGTGGTCGACGGGCAGCGGATCACCATCGCCACCGTCGAGGCCAAGGTGTCCGCGCTGCGGGACGAGGTCGCGGCCCAGGGCGGCGGGCCGCGCACCGAACGCGCCGGGCTGACCAAGCGTGCGGTGTCCGACCTGGTCCTCAACCGAGTCGTCGACCGCGCCCTGGCCGATCGCCGGCTCGACGTCACCGCGGCCGAGATCACGCAGGCGCGGGACTCCGACGCGAAGCTGCTCGGCGGAGAGGGCGAACTCCGGCGGGAACTGCTCCTCAAGCAGGGCGTCGCCGACGAGGACACCGACGCCTTCTACCGCCAGCAGCTCGGTATCCACAAGCTGGCCGCCGCCGACGGCAAGGACGCCCGCACGGCCGAGGGCGACGCGATCGTCCGCAAGGCCCTGGTCGAAGCCGGTACCGAACTCAAGGTCGTGGTCAACCCCCGCTACGGTGCCTGGGACCCGCGCCAGGTCGCCCTGGTCGACGCCCCCGCGGACTGGCTCCCGCAGCGCACCGCCGCCAGCTGAAACAGTCGGGCACCCGGCCCGCGGGCTTCCCCGCCGCCCGCCCGGTGGCCCGGGGAGATATCGGCGGTGCCCGAGGGCGGCCAGCAGGTAGGTTCGGAGCGTGGACGACACTGCGAAGCTGATTCTGCTCACCACCACCCACCGGGTCGCCCCCGGCCTGCTGTCCTGGCCGGCCTGGGAGGTCCTGCGCGGGGCCGCCCGGGTGCTGGCCGCCGATCAGGCACACCCGCAGCTGCCCGCCCTGCGCCAGGCCGGGGTCGAGGTGGAGCTGGTCGAGCGGGCCAGCGCCCCGGCGCTGGCCCGGCTGCTGGCCGAAGCCGCCCCGGCCGTCTGGCTCGGCAGCCCGGACGGTGACCCGGGCCTGACCGACGCGCTCGCCCGGATTGCGGTGGAGGAGGCGGGGAAGGCGCCGGAGATCGAGGTCCTCCCCGGTTCGTACGACCTCCCCGGCGCCCGGCTGCTCGACCTGGTCTCGGTGATGGACCGCCTGCGCTCGCCCGGCGGCTGCCCCTGGGACGCCGAGCAGACCCACGCCTCCCTGGTGAAGTACCTGGTGGAGGAGGCGTTCGAACTGGTCGAGGCGATCGAGGAGGGCGACCGGGAGACGCTGCGCGAGGAGCTCGGGGACGTGCTGCTCCAGGTGTTCTTCCACTCCCGGATCGCCGAGGAGCACCCCGAGGACGCGTTCACCATCGACGACGTGGCCGGGGACATCGTGGAGAAGCTGATGTACCGCCACCCGCACGTCTTCGGGGACGTCGAGGCGGGCGGCACGGAGCAGGTCGAGGCCAACTGGGAGCAGCTCAAGGCGGCCGAGAAGCAGCGTGAGTCGGTCCTGGACGGGGTGCCCGCCGGGCTGCCCGCGCTGGCGTACGCGGCCAAGCTGGTCTCCCGGGTCCGCCGGGCCGGCTTCACCGGGGTACCGGACGAGCCCTACGAGCTGCCCGCCGAGCTCACCCCCGAGTCGGCGGGAGCACTGCTGCTCGCCGTCGTCCAGCGGGCCCACGACGCCGGTGTCGACGTGGACGCGGCCCTCCGCGCGGCCGCCCGCGCCTACCGCGCGGCCGTGCGCACCGTCGAGGGGCTGCCCGCCGACTGACGGGCTGCCCGGCCGGGCAGCACCGAGGGGGCGCGCTGCTCCGTGCCCGTTCCGCTCGCCGCCCTCGGCGAGGGGCCCAGACGGCCGGCAGGGTCAGGCCGACTGGGGCTGGTCCATGTGGTGCCGCTGCGGCGGGACGACCTCGCTGATGGCGTCGCCGACCAGGGCGAGCAGCTCGGCCAGCGGGTCGAGGTGGTCAGGCAGTTCGGCGAGGGAGACGATCCGCTCGCCGTCGGGGCCCGCGATGCAGAACAGGTCGATCGAGCCGAGGTGCTTCGCGGCGGTGTCCACCAGCGCCGCGACGTCGCTGGGCTGGTGGATGTCGCTGGACACGCCGACCACCGGGCAGCCGGGCCGGTCCAGTTCGGCGGCGAGGTCCTCGGCGACACCGGCGTGCAGGTCCGCGACCATGATTCCGGCGGCGCCCGCGGCGGCGAACCGGCGGGCCAGACCGTCTCCGGACCCACCGTCGAGTACCGCGATGACCACCACTGCCCCGGCTACCCGCATGGCCTGCTCCTCCTTGAGCCGCTCCCCGTGGACGGCCCCGCACTGCCATCCATCAGAGTCATTGCGGAGGATCGTAGGCACTGCTCGACCCTCCGCGACACTCATTACCCGGCAGGTGACCAGGCTCACTCCTGCACGGGCGGGGGAGTCCGCCGCGCAGCGGCGCAATCCGGACGTCACGACCCTGTCAGCTACGCGCCGTCCGCCGACAGCCCCTCCTTCCCCCTGTCCGCCCCCTATCCGCGATCCGCGCGCCCCCGGGGCCGTGGGGCGCCGTCACGGAGCCGCCGGCCGCCCGCGTGGAGCCGGCCGCCCGTCGCCGGATACCGTCGAGACATGCCGGAAACGCCCGACTCCACCCCGCAGCCCGAGCTCTTCACCTGGGAGTTCGCCGCCGACCCCTACCCCGCGTACGCCTGGCTGCGCGAGCACAGCCCGGTGCACCGCACCACGCTGCCGAGCGGGGTGGAGGCCTGGCTGGTCACCCGGTACGCGGACGCCCGGCAGGCGCTGGCGGACGGCAGACTGTCCAAAAACCCCGCCCACCACAGCGAGCAGGCGCACCGCAGCGGCCGGGTCGGGATCCCGGGGGAGCGGCAGGCCGACCTGATGACCCACCTGCTGAACATCGACCCGCCGGACCACACCCGACTGCGCCGGCTGGTGTCGAAGGCGTTCACCCCGCGCCGGGTGGCCGAGTTCGAGCCGAGGGTGCAGCAGCTGACGGACCGGCTGATCGACGGCTTCGCCGCACGCGGTTCGGCCGACCTGATCCACGAGTTCGCCTTTCCGCTCCCCATCTACGCGATCTGCGACCTGCTGGGCGTCCCGCCGGAGGACCAGGACGACTTCCGGGACTGGGCCGGCATGATGATCCGCCACCACGGCGGCCAACGCGGCGGCGTGGGCCGGGCGGTGAAGCGGATGCGCTCGTACCTGGCCGAGTTGATCCACCGCAAGCGGGCCGACCTCGGCGACGACCTGATCTCCGGCCTGATCCGGGCCAGTGACCACGGCGAGCACCTCACCGAGAACGAGGCCGCCGCGATGGCCTTCATCCTCCTCTTCGCAGGCTTCGAGACCACCGTCAACCTGATCGGCAACGGTCTGTACGCGCTGCTGCGCGACCCGGGGCAGCGCGCGCTGCTGCAGGAGTCCGTGGCACGCGGCGAGAAGGAGCTGCTGGCCACCGGGGTGGAGGAACTGCTGCGCTACGACGGGCCGGTGGAGCTGGCCACCTGGCGGTTCGCGACCAGTCCGCTGACCATCGGCGGGGTGGAGATCCCGGTCGGCGACCCGGTGCTGGTGGTGCTGGCGGCCGCGGACCGCGACCCGGCCAGGTTCGCTGCGGAGAACACGCTCGATCTGGCCCGGAAGGACAACCCGCACCTGGGATTCGGACACGGCATCCACTACTGCATCGGCGCTCCGCTGGCCCGGCTGGAAGGCCAGATCGCGCTGGCGACCCTGCTGACCCGGCTGCCCGACCTGACCCTTGCCGCCGACCCCGCAGAACTGCGCTGGCGCGGTGGTCTGATCATGCGTGGCCTGCGCGAACTCCCGGTTTCCTTTACCGCGCGACAGGGCTGATCTTCCCCGTAATCCGGAAGTCATTCTCGGGATTTCGGTGAGATGTGCCACATGGTCCGCGCCGCCTTCCGGACACCCGGCAAGCCGGGCGTGTCGGGCTGACGGCGTGTCGGATGTGTCCTGATTCGCCGATCTGTGAATGCGCATCAAACCGGACAAATCTGCATCGTCTGTAAGCACATATAAACACAACGTAATTCCCGTGTGATGTACGGGATATGAGCTTGTGATTGGTGCGACGGTATGCGTAGTCTCCGATGAGTTCGCTGCTGCGAACCCCGTTGCGCGGAACGCCAAACCTTGCCCATCGCGCCTCGGGACACCGACCAGAACCCTTGGGCAAGGGCGGGGGACCCAGGTTTCGTCGCCGTTCCCACGGCTTGGGGTGAAGCCGCGTCGGCAGGGCAGGAAGCGTTCCTGTCCCGCTCGCCGCGGCCGGGCCAACCTCCCGGTCCGAACCCGACAGCTCACCTCGCAGGCGTGCGGAGAGGACACCTTCATGCTGTTCACCGGTTCGGGCCGTCATCGTCGCAAGACCCAGGCCGAGAAGGCCATCGCCGCCGCCGGTGTGGCCGGCGTCGGTCTCGCGCTGCCGCTGCTCACCGCCACCGGCGCACACGCCGCCTCCGTGCCGACCTGGGACAAGGTCGCCGACTGCGAGAGCGGCGGCGACTGGAGCATCAACACCGGCAATGGCTTCTACGGCGGACTCCAGTTCACCTCCAGCACCTGGAAGGCCTACGGCGGCGGCCAGTACGCGAGTCAGGCCAACCAGGCGAGCAAGGGCCAGCAGATCGCGATCGCCGAGAAGGTCCTCGCCTCGCAGGGGCCCGGCGCCTGGCCGGTCTGCTCCGTCAAGGCGGGTCTGTCCAGGGGTGGTTCGGCCGCCGACGTGGACACCGGCAGCCACACCCGCAGCTCCGGCTCGGGCTCCTCGGGCTCCTCGGGCTCCTCGAGCTCCTCGGGCAGCAAGAGCAGCACCAAGAGCTACAAGAGCCAGTCCTCCCAG
Source organism: Kitasatospora sp. NPDC032150 (assembly GCF_055579945.1). NCBI lineage: Bacteria > Bacillati > Actinomycetota > Actinomycetes > Kitasatosporales > Streptomycetaceae > Kitasatospora > Kitasatospora sp. NPDC032150. The sequence goes on from NZ_JBVIMH010000011.1 coordinate 106,439, forward strand.
GACGCTTCGCGCACGGCCGCCACTCCGTCCTTCCCGGGCAAGGCCGGCTACGACGCCGAGTCGGGCAAGTACTGGTACCAGAAGAGCGGCGGCTGGTACTGGACCAGCCACCAGAGCATCTACGAGCAGTTCGCGGGCGGCGCCGCCGAGAAGGCCCCGGCGCAGAGCCCGGTGTCCGCCGCGGCCACCACGCAGAGCGCCGCCACCGGCGACTACACCGTCAAGGAGGGTGACACGCTGTCGGGCATCGCCCGGGCCCAGCACCTCTCCGGTGGCTGGCAGCACCTCTACGACGCCAACCGCGCCACCATCGGCGGCGACGCCAACCTGATCCTCCCCGGCCAGGTGCTGAAGCTGGGCTGACCCCAGGTGGCATGAGGGGCCGTTTCCGCCGCCGTCGCGGAAACGGCCCCACTTGTCGTGCTTGTGGTCATTCAGGTGAACTACCGACTGGTAGAGCGGCCACACGCTGAGACGGAGCCAAGGGCAGCGTGGCCCGGAGGCCCGGTGCGGTTAGGCTCTGGTCGTAACGACTCCGCAATCGTCCGCAGACTGCACCCCCTGTCCGTAGGACCTGCTTCCGCTAGGAGATGCCTCGTGCCGTCCATTGATGTCGTCGTAGCCCGTGAGATTCTCGACTCGCGCGGCAACCCCACGGTCGAGGTCGAGGTCGGCCTCGACGACGGCAGCACCGGTCGTGCCGCTGTCCCGTCCGGCGCCTCCACCGGCGCCTTCGAGGCCCTGGAGCTTCGTGACGGCGACAAGAACCGCTACTTCGGCAAGGGCGTGGAGAAGGCCGTCCTCGCCGTCATCGAGCAGATCGGCCCGGAGCTGGTCGGTTACGACGCCACCGAGCAGCGCCTGATCGACCAGGCCATGCTCGACCTGGACGCCACCCCGGACAAGTCCTCGCTCGGTGCCAACGCGATCCTGGGCGTCTCCCTCGCCGTGGCGCACGCCGCCTCCGAGGCCAGCGACCTGCCGCTGTTCCGCTACCTCGGCGGCCCGAACGCGCACGTGCTGCCGGTTCCGATGATGAACATCCTCAACGGCGGTTCGCACGCCGACTCCAACGTCGACATCCAGGAGTTCATGATCGCGCCGATCGGCGCCGAGTCGTTCTCCGAGGCCGTCCGCTGGGGCGTCGAGGTCTACCACACCCTCAAGGCCGTGCTGAAGGAGCGCGGCCTGTCCACCGGCCTGGGCGACGAGGGCGGCTTCGCCCCGAACCTGGACTCCAACCGCGAGGCCCTGGACCTCATCACCGAGGCCATCAAGAAGGCCGGCTACACCCCGGGCAAGGACATCGCCCTGGCCCTGGACGTCGCCGCCACCGAGTTCTACAAGGACGGCGCCTACCAGTTCGAGGGCAAGGCGCTCTCCTCCGCCGAGCTGATCGACTACTACGCCGACCTGGTCGCCAACTACCCGCTGGTCTCCATCGAGGACCCGCTGAACGAGGAGGACTGGGACGGCTGGAAGGCGATGACCGACAAGCTGGGCGACAAGGTGCAGCTGGTCGGTGACGACCTGTTCGTCACCAACCCGGCCCGCCTGGCCAAGGGCATCGAGACCGGCACCGCCAACGCGCTGCTGGTGAAGGTCAACCAGATCGGGTCGCTGACCGAGACCCTGGACGCCGTCGAGCTGGCCCAGCGCAACGGCTACCGCTGCATGATGTCGCACCGCTCCGGTGAGACCGAGGACGTCACCATCGCCGACCTGGCCGTCGCCACCAACTGCGGCCAGATCAAGACCGGTGCCCCGGCCCGCTCCGAGCGCGTCGCCAAGTACAACCAGCTGCTGCGCATCGAGGAGATCCTCGACGACGCCGCCGAGTACGCGGGCCGTTCGGCCTTCCCGCGCTTCCGCGCCGCGGAGTAGCAGGCACAGTACGCACGAGGGCTGGTCAGCGACGGCTGACACCTGCGTCCGACCGGATGAGGTCTGACACGGACGGCTCGTGATCGGTGCCCCGCCACCCGACCCCGTAGGGTTGGGCGGCGGGGCACCGGCGCGCGGTGCCGACGGGAGGGGTACATGGCGAGGTGGAAGATCCCCGGGATCGCCGGGCGGCCACGGTTCACCAGCAGGGCCACGGTGCTCGTCCTGGTGCTCTGCTCGCTGGTGGCGATCCTCGCGTACCCCACCCGCCAGTTCATCGCGCAGCGCTCGGAGATCAACGCACAGCGCGCCAAGGCCGAGCGCGCCACCCAGCAGGTCGAGCAGCTCCGCAAGGAGCGGGCCCGCTGGCAGGACCCGGAGTACGTGAAGGCGCAGGCCCGCGAGCGGCTGCACTACGCACTGCCGGGTGAGACGCCGTTCGTGTCGGTCGACCCGAGTCCGCCCGCCACCGCACGGCCCGCACCGGGCGCGGTGGCAGCCGGCCCGGCCGCCAGGTCCGCCGTGCCCTGGTACACCAATGTTTGGGACTCGGTCGCGCTGGCCGACGCACCTGCCGCGGCCGACGCGGCTCCCAGCGCCGCCCCGTCCACTGCCCCCGTACCCGCCACCCGCTAGAGACAGCACCTCCATGACCTCTGAGAACCCTCCCGTTTCCGACACCGACATCGCCGCCATCGCGGCCCAGCTCGGCCGAGTGCCGCGCGGTCTGCGCGCGGTCGCGCACCGCTGCCCCTGCGGCAACCCGGACGTGGTCGAGACGGCACCCCGGCTGCCGGACGGCACGCCCTTCCCGACCCTGTACTACCTGACCTGCCCCAAGGCCGCCTCGCTGATCGGGACCCTGGAGGCGGACGGCGTGATGAAGGAGCAGACCGCCCGGCTCGCCGAGGACCCGGAGCTGGCCGCCGCCTACCGACACGCGCACGAGGACTACATCGCCCGCCGGGACGCCATCGAGGTGCTCGAGGGCTTCCCGAGCGCGGGCGGAATGCCGGACCGGGTGAAGTGCCTGCACGTGCTGGTCGGCCACTCGCTGGCGGCCGGGCCCGGCGTCAACCCGCTCGGCGACGAGGCGCTCGGCATGCTGGAGGACTGGTGGGCCAAGGGCCCGTGCGTGAGCGCGGCCGAACTCGCCGAGAGCGCGGCCGAGGTGGCCGAGCAGCGGGCCAGGACCGAGGACAACGCCGCCGTCATCGCCGCCAAGGAGCAGAAGGCCGCCGAGCGCGCCGCGAAGAAGCGCAAGGCAGAGGAGGAGAGCGAATGACCGCCACCCGGGTCGCCGCGATCGACTGCGGTACCAACTCGATCCGTCTGCTGATCGCCGACCTCGACCCCGAGACCGGCGCGATCGCCGACCGCGACCGGCGGATGATCATCAACCGGCTCGGCCAGGGCGTGGACAAGACCGGCCGGCTGGCACCCGAGGCGCTGGAGCGCACCTTCGCCGCCTGCCGCGAGTACGCGGCGGTCATCGCCGAGCACGGGGTCGGACCGGACCGGATCCGGATGGTCGCCACCAGCGCCTCCCGGGACGCTGAGAACGCCGAGGAGTTCCGCAAGGGCGTCCGGGAGATCCTGGGCGTCGAGCCCAGGGTGGTCAGTGGCGAGGAGGAGGCGCACCTCTCCTTCATCGGCGCCACCAAGGAGCTGACCGGCGGCGCCTTCGAGCCCCCGTACCTGGTCTTCGACCTGGGCGGCGGCTCCACCGAGTTCGTGCTGGGCCACGAGGACGTCGAGGCGGCCCGCTCGGTGAACATCGGCTGCGTCCGGATCACCGAGCGGCACTTCGCGGGCACCGAGCTGCCGACGCTGGGTCAGATCTCCGCAGCCCAGGCCGACATCCGGGCCGCGCTGGACCAGGCCGCCGAGGTGGTCCCGCTGGACCGGGCGGCCACCCTGGTCGGCCTCGCGGGCACGGTCACCACGGTGGCCGGCATCGCGCTCGGCCTGCCGGAGTACGACTCCGCCGCCATCCACCACTCGCGGCTGTCGGTCGAGGCCGTCCGCGAGGTGACCGGCCGCCTGCTGAGCTCCAGCCACGAGCAGCGCGCCGCCATCCCGGTCATGCACCCGGGCCGGGTGGACGTGATCGCGGCCGGCGCCCTGGTGCTGCTGGAGATCATGGAGCGGACGGGCGCCGCCGAGGTGGTCGTCAGCGAGCACGACATCCTGGACGGCATCGCCTGGAGCATCGCCTGACCGCGGTCGGTCCAAGCCGGTCCCGGGGCGCCCTCGGCGGCCCGGGGCCGGTCGCCGGCAGGGGCACCGGGAAAACCTTCGTGAATTTCTTCACATGAAGATCCAGTCTTTCGTCGCACTTTGCTGCCCGCTACGTCCGTTATGGGGGACCGAAGGTCGACTCGCTGACCGGCTCGTTGGACCGCAGGTGGGGTTCCCGGCTGGCCGGTGAATTCGAAATGGCGCGCGGGAACCCCCGCGTCACCAGGATCGTTGCTGCTCAGGAGCGCCGTCCGCGTTCCGGTGCTCACCGCGGACCGCGCGGGGTCGTGAATGCGCGTCAGGCCCGGCCGGACGTGGCCGCGTAGTGTAGCAGACAGTGTCCAGCGCAATGTGACGGGGCTCACGAAAGGCCCGTCGGGCGGTGCTGGATACTTTCCGATATGAGCACCACGGAGCGTCCTCGCATCCTCATTGTCGGCGGTGGTTACGTCGGCCTGTATGCCGCGATGCGCATCCTCAAGAAGATGCGCTACGGAGAGGCGACCGTCACGGTCGTCGACCCGCGGTCGTACATGACGTACCTGCCCTTCCTCCCGGAGGCGGCCGGCGGCAACGTCGCGCCTCGCAACCTCGTCGCGCCGCTGCGCACGGCCCTGAAGAAGGCGGAGGTGCTCACCGGTTCCGTTACCGGTGTGGACCACGCCCGCAAGGTCGCCACCATCCAGCCCGCGGCCGGCGACTCCTACGAGCTGCCCTTCGACTACCTGGTCGTGGCCACCGGCTCGGTCTCCCGCACCTTCCCGATCCCGGGTCTCGCCGAGCACGGCATCGGCATGAAGACGGTCGAGGAGGCCATCAGCCTCCGCAACCACGTCATGTCGCAGCTCGACAAGGCCGAGTCCACCACGGACGAGGCGGTCCGCCGCAAGGCGCTGACCTTCGTCGTCATCGGCGGTGGCTTCGCCGGCGTCGAGACGATCGCCGAGATCGAGGACATGGCCCGCGACGCGGCCAAGATCTACAAGACCGTCAGCCGCGACGACATGCGCTTCATCATGGTGGAGGCGGCCAACCGCATCCTCCCCGAGGTGGGCCCGGACCTCGGCCTGTGGACCAAGGAGAAGCTCGAGGAGCGCAACATCGAGGTCTTCATCGAGACCTCGATGGACTCCTGCGTCGACCAGCACGTGGTGCTGAAGAACGGCGTCGAGGTCGACGCCTCCACCATCGTGTGGACGGCGGGCGTCAAGCCCAACCCGGTCCTGGCCAACTTCGGCCTGCCGCTCGGCCCGCGCGGCCACGTGGACACCGCGCCGACCCTGCAGGTCCAGGGCTTCGACTACGTCTGGTCCGCCGGCGACAACGCCCAGGTGCCGGACCTCGCCGCCGGCGAGGGCGCCTGGTGCCCGCCGAACGCGCAGCACGCGTGCCGCCAGGCCGTCGTCCTCGGTGACAACGTGGTGGCCGGCATGCGGGGCTTCCCGCAGAAGGAGTACAAGCACAAGAACCTGGGTGCGGTCGCCGGTCTCGGCCTGCACAAGGGTGTGGCGATCCTCTTCGGCAAGTACAAGCTGAAGGGCCGCCCGGCCTGGTGGTTCCACCGCCTGTACCACGGCGCCATGGTCCCGACCATGAACCGCAAGATCCGGGTCTTCACCGACTGGACGCTGGCGATGTTCCTGAAGCGCGAGACGGTCGGCCTGGCCGAGATGGAGAAGCCGTTCAGCGCCTTCCAGGAGGCAGCAGGCCCCGCCCCCAAGCCCGTCGAGGCCGCCAAGCCGGCCGAGAAGGAACTCGCGAGCAGCAAGTAAGCGACCAGATCCGGGCGGAGGAGTAGCCCGGGTACGAGTCGGAGGCCCTCCGCCCGGCGGTGTCGCCGGACCACGACCTCCGTGGTGCTCAGCCGGCCGTGCGACCGGGCGGAGTACAGAAGTACCGAGAAGGCCCCTGCCGGAACCCTCCGGCAGGGGCCTTCCCCTGTGTGCGCGCGGGCCGGGGCGGGCGGGGAGCGGCTCCGGAACTCGCTCGGCTGGTCTGCTGCTTGGTGCTCGTCGCTTGCCGCCCGGCACTTGGCGCTTGTTGCCTGCCGCTTGTCGCTAGGTGCTCGGCGCTCGCCGCCTGCGGCGCCGGTGCGCCCACCAGCTCGCTGCGGGGTGCGTCAGCCGGTCCGGCCGGGTGGCCGGTGGCGTGCGGAGACAACGGGAATGCCCCCCGCCGAACCCTTCGGCGGGGGGCATTCCCGTTGTCCAGCGGACCGTCAGTCGGTCTTGATGCTCTCCAGGATGTTCAGCTTGGACGCCTGGCGGGCGGGCCACAGGGCGGCGAAGAGGCCGACCAGTCCGGCCAGGGCCAGGAAGAGCAGCAGCTCGCCGTAGGGGATCACGGTGCTGAGGGTCGGCAGGCTGGAGATCAGGGTGCGGTTGATCGCCCAGGCGGCGAAGGTGCCGAGTGCGACGCCGATCACCGCGCCGAAGAGCGAGATCACCACCGACTCCAGCCGGACCATCCGCTTGATGCCGCGGCGGTCCAGACCGATCGCACGCAGCATGCCGATCTCACGCTTGCGCTCGAAGACCGACATGGCCAGGGTGTTGATCACGCCGATGACCGCGATCACCACGGCCATGCCCAGCAGGCCGTACATCATGTTCAGCGCGAAGGTGAGGATCTTGTTGAACTCGTCGCGCATGTCCTGCTTGGTCTTGACCGCGACCACCGGGTTGTTGCCGGTGGCGTCCTTGATGGACTGCTTGAGGGTGGCGTTGGGGCCGTCGGTGCCCTTGACCAGGACCTCGCTGAGGTAGGGCTGCTCCACGTGCTTGGTGAGCTCGGGGTTGGCCACCAGGACCTCGGAGACCATCGCGTTGCCCTCGTACACACCGCCGACCGTGAGGGTGCCCTCGCTGCCGGGGCGGAAGTCCACCTTGACGCTGGAGCCGACCGCCAGGTTCTCCTTCTTGGCCATGTCGGAGTCGACCAGGATCTGACCCTGCTTCAGTGCCGCGGCGGAGCCGCTGACCATCTTCGGCTGGATCAGCTGCTCGAAACCGGCGGCGTCATAGCCGCGGACCGAGTGCGAGGCGCCGTTGAACTCCCAGTAGGCGCGGCCGACCGGGCTGGAGACCGCGACACCGGGGGCCTTCGCGATGGCGGCGGCCAGCTCCGGGGTCAGGTCGCCGGTGGCCAGGGTGACGTCGTAGTCGGCCTTCATGGAGCTGGTGACGGCCTTGTCCACCATGTCGGAGATCGAGGAGCCCAGCACGGTGAGGCCGGTGACCAGGGTGAGACCGATGGTGAGGGCGGCGGCCGTGGCGGCGGTGCGGCGCGGGTTGCGCACCGCGTTGCGGCGGGCCAGCTTGCCGGGCGTGCCCGCCAACTTGGCCAGCAGCGGGCCGACCAGGGCGATCACCGGGCGGGACAGCAGCGGCAGCAGGATGAAGATCCCGATGATTGCCAGTCCGAGACCGGCACCCACCGGCAGCCGGCCGGAGCTGCTCTTGGTGGCGGCGCCCATCACGACCAGGCCGAGGCCGCCGATGGTGATCACCGACCCGATGACGTTGCGGATCATCAGGCTCTTCTGGGTGGCCGGCTGGTCGCCGCTGCTCATCGCGGCCACCGGGGCGATCCGGGAGGCGCGGAGGGCGGGGAGGACGGCGGAGAGGACGGTGACCAGCACACCGACCACCAAGGTCACCACGATCGTGGTCGGCGCGATCACCAGCGGGCCGGTGGGCATCCCGGCACTGGTCGCGTGGATCAGCGACTGCATCCCGGCGCCGATGCCGATACCGGCGAGCAGGCCGGCCACCGAGGCGGCGACACCGAGGGCCAGCGCCTCGACCAGCACCGAGCGGGTGACCTGCGAGCGGCTGGCGCCGATCGCGCGGAGGAGGGCCAGCTCCTTGGTGCGCTGGGCGACCAGCATGGTGAAGGTGTTGGCGATGATGAAGATGCTGACGAACAGCGAGATGATCGCGAAGACCAGCAGCATGGTCTTCATGCCGTCGGTGCCGGCGGCGATCGCCTTGGCCTGCTCGTCGTTGAGCTGCTGACCGGTCTCGGTCTGGAAGTTGCCCTGGCCCTTGGGAAGGACGTTGCTGACCTGGTCGAGCAGCGCGGACTCGGCGGTACCGGACTTGGCCAGCACCGAGATGGAGCTGTACTGGCCGGGCGTCAGCAGCATCTTCTGCGCGCTGGCGGTGTCCAGCAGGGTGAGCGTGCCGCCGGAAGTGATCTGCGGGTCGTCGGTGGTGACGATGCCGGTCAGCTTCACGTCCAGGGCCGGGCCGTTGCTCGCGACCCGGATGGTGTCACCGACGTGGTAACCGCCCTTCTCTGCGGTCGCCTTGTCGAGCGCGACCTCCTTGGGGCCGAACGGGGCCTTGCCCTCCACCAGCGGGTAGCGGCTGTCCTTGCCGGAGGCGTCGGGCACGTAGTTGCTGCCTATTGCGCTCCAGAACTCGCCGATCAGGTTGCCGTTCTTGTCGGACACGCCGATGAAGCCGGAGACCACACCGCGCGCCTTCGCCGCGCCGGGCAGGGCGGCTATCTGCTTGACGGTGGCGTCGGTCAGCTTCTCGGTGTTCTTCGCGTCCTCCTTGTTCCGCGGGCCCATCCGGGAGCCGGCGGAGGGGTCGGTGACCAGCACGGAGACGTCGGTGTAGCTCTTGGCGAAGCTGTTCTTCATGGCCTGCCCGAGCGTGTCGGAGAAGACCAGGGTGCCGGAGACGAAAGCGGTGCCGAGCAGGATGGCGAGTGCCGTCATCAACAGGCGGCCCTTGTGGGCCAGCACATTGCGCAGTGCGGTGCGATACATGGGTTGCGTCCTGGGAGTCGGGGCGGCTACTGGCGAGGCGTCAGTTCGTCCGGCCCCTAGTTCGTCCGGCCCTTGGTGTCGAAGCGGCGCATCCGGTCCAGGACGCCGTCGGCGGTCGGAGCCATCAGCTCGTCGACGATCCGGCCGTCGGCGAGGAAGACCACGCGGTCCGCGTAGGAGGCGGCCACCGGGTCGTGGGTGACCATCACCACGGTCTGGCCCAGCTCGCGCACGGAGTTGCGCAGGAAGGAGAGGATCTCGGCACCGGAGCGGGAGTCGAGGTTGCCGGTGGGCTCGTCGGCGAAGATGATCTCCGGCTTGCTGGCCAGCGCGCGGGCGCAGGCAACACGCTGCTGCTGACCGCCGGAGAGCTGGGACGGGCGGTGCGAGAGGCGGCCGGAGAGGCCGACGGTGTCCACCACCCGGTCCAGCCAGGCATTGTCGACCTTGCGGCCGGCGATGTCCATCGGCAGCGTGATGTTCTCCAGCGCCGTCAGGGTGGGCAGCAGGTTGAACGCCTGGAAGATGAAGCCGATCTTGTCCCGGCGGAGCTTGGTCAGCTGCTTGTCCTTCAGACCCACCAGCTCGGTCTCGCCGATCATCGACGAGCCGGAGGAGACGGTGTCCAGGCCGGCCATGCAGTGCATCAGGGTGGACTTGCCGGAACCCGAGGGGCCCATGATCGCGGTGAACTCGCCCTGCGGGAAAGCCACGCTGACGTTGTCCAGGGCGACCACTCGGGTCTCGCCCTCACCGTAGACCTTGTTGAGGCCGGTGGCGCGGGCGGCCGCCTGGCCGGTGCGGACGGCGTACGCGGACGTCGTGGTCACGGGAGGACTCCTTGAGCAGTGGTCGGTCGGCCGTCGGCCAGCCGTGATGGGTTGGTGAAGCTCGGATCGGCCGGGCGCAGAGCACCGGCCGCTATTCCATGCTCGTTTAGCGATCATGGAAATTAGTCGCCCGGGGGAACGGTTGGGCGGACCGCCGCTGGTCGTACGCGGCGAACCGCGCCTCCTCCTCGGGGATGACTCCAACCCTGACGCGGCGCGGATGGCTGAATACCGGCGCAGGCTGGCCAAATCGCAGACGGTTCGTCAGATGGCAAGGAAACATGACAAATTCCGCCCCGGGAACATGCGAAAGGGGCGGCCGGGAGACTAGTCTCAGGGGTAGCCCGTTACAGGGGCGGAGGGGTGCACGCCCGGGTGGTGGAACGCAGACACGGGCAGCTTAAAACTGCTTGGCCTCCAGGCCGTGCCGGTTCGAGTCCGGCCCCGGGCACCAACTCCGTCCCCGTCGCGATTGCGAGATCCTCCTCGCGGCGTAGGTGCTTCTCTTTGCCAAGGCATTACCCTTGTGGGGCGTGGGTGGTGCCCTGCCGCCCCGGAGGGAATGAGCATGAGAAGCAGCAACCCGGTCTTCTCGCGGGAGGGGGCCTTCACCCGCGGTGCAGGATACGCGGGGTTCGGCACCGGAACCGCCCGGCAGCCGCAGGCCGGCAGCCCCTACTCCGGCGGCCCTTACGACAACAATCCGTACGCGCAGCAGCAGTACGGAGGTCAGCAGCTCACCGACGAGCAGCTGTACGAGATGTACCAGGCGCCCGAGGCCGGCCCGCTGCAGACCGGCCGGATGACCATGGACGACGTGGTGGCCAGGACGGCCCTCACGCTGCTCACCCTGGTCGCGGCCGGCTCGGCCGCCTGGTTCGTGCTTCCCGCGGAGAACTACGGCTTCGCCGTGGGCGCCGCGATGGCGGCCTTCGTGGTCGGCCTGGTGATCAGCTTCAAGCGGAGCATCAGCGCCCCGCTGGTCCTGGTCTACGCGGCACTCGAGGGCTTCTTCCTCGGAGCGATCACCAAGGCGCTGAACACCGCCCTGTCGGGCATCGCGATCCAGGCCGTGCTGGGTACGGCCGCGGTCTTCGCGGCGATGCTGATCGCCTACAAGAGCGGTCGGATCCGGGTCACCGCCCGCTACACCCGGGTCGGTACGGCGATCGCCATGGGCTTCGTGATCCTGCTCCTGGTCAACCTGGTGGCGTCGATGTTCGGCGCCGACATGGGGCTGCGCTCGGGGCCGCTGGGGATCGTGGTGGGCCTGATCGGGATCGGCCTCGGCGCGTTCTTCCTCTCGCTGGACTTCGCGGAGATCGAGGCGGGCATCCGGGGCGGTGCCCCGCAGCAGGAGTCCTGGCGGGCCGCCTTCGGGCTGACCCTCGCGCTGGTCTGGATCTACCTGGAGATGCTCCGGCTGATCGCGATCCTGCGCGGCGACGACTGACACCGGGCTCGCGAGCCGGCCGCGTCCGGGCCCCGGGGCATCCGCTCCGGGCCCCGCGGCCCTCCCGCACCGGCGCTTTGTGGACGCCCGGGTGCCCGCGCTGACGGGATAGCCTCGGAGTATGTCCGCTGAACTTCATCTGTCCGCCGACCGGAGCGCCCTGCTGGACGCCGTGGAGAGCCTGGCGGACCGCTACCGCACGATGCCGCAGAGCCGGCTGATGGGCGAGGTGCCGGGGCACCCCTCGCGGGCCGCCGCCGGGCTGGCGCTGGCCAGGGAGCTGGCCGACGCCGCGCTGGCCGCGGCCGGTGAACCGCCGCACGGGTTCCCGGACGCGGGCCCGTTCGCAGTGGGGGACCAGATCGCGGTCGCCGGGTACGAATTCGCCGAGGCGGCCGACGAGACGCAGCTGTCCGCGGCCCTGGCCGAGGTCCGGGCCGTCCTCGACCTGATCACGTAGAGCGCGGAGAACGGCGCGCGGGGCCCCGGCGAAGCCGCCCGGGCTCCCCGCGCCCGCCACACCGCCGAGGGGCCGGGTCCCGCATGCCCCGTGCGCCCGGAAGGGGCTGTTCCGCTGGCGTTGAGTCAGATGCTGGCGACCACGCGGTCGGCCAGGACGTAGACGGCGTCCTCGTCGGTGGAGAAGGTCAGGGAGTACGAGCCCGAGAAGCGGGAGCCGCCGAGGAGGCGGACGTCCTCGCCGGCCCGGACGGCGTCGATCAGGCGGTAGGTGGCCTCGCGGTCGCCGGGGGCCACGCAGAGGGTGGTGCCGTCGGCGAAGGCGTACACGTCCAGGGTGCCCAGCGGGCCGGGGCGGACGTCGGTGAGCGGTGTGCCCTCCTCGGCCAGCATGGTCAGCTTGGTGTCCGTCCACTCATGGGACGGGGCCGGGCTGGGGACGAAGTCGGGGTGCGAGGGGTGGCGGCGCGGGTCGGGAGCGGTGGTCGACTCGGTGTCGAGCAGGCCGGACTCCAGGCCGGTGGCGAGCAGGTCGGCCTCGCGGCGGGCACGGGCCTCACCGGAGTTCTCGGTGCCGCCGGGCACCGGCTGGCCGGGGACGGACTGCGCGGGGTGGCCCGGACCGCCCTTGGCACCCTCGCCATCGGGCCCCTCGTTGATGAGGTCCTCCAACGCGGAGCGCAGCGCCTCGCCGAACCCGGGATCCATGACGCCGTTGTCCGCCGCGTCCTGCGGGCCGGTCGGGCGCGGGAAGAACAGCGGCCACTCCTCGGCGGCGGTCAAGTGGGTGCCGGTGAAAGGGGAGTCGAAGATGGGGGCGTCCTCGGCCGCCTTGGCCTCCTGCTCGGCCCAGAACGCCCGTGCCTCGGCGATCTCCCGCTCCCGGTCCGCCGCCAGCGCCTCGGCTACCGCGCGGCGTATGACGGCCTCGTCAACCCCGGTGGTGGAAGCGGCGGTTGCGGCCCCTCGCTGCTCGTCCAGGCGGCGGGAGAGGCGACGTACGTGGAGCAGGACGGCGGTACACACGGCGATCAGGGTCAGCAGCAGGATGGTGTCGACGGCGCTCACGGAACGTACTCCTAGCGAGGAGTGGAACGGGGTTACACGTCCACACTGCCGTATGGGGCGCTGTTACTGCAGTGGCAGATGTCCGATTTGAGTGTGACGTGCATCCTTGTCCGGAAATCATCTCCTGGACCCGTTATACGCTGCGGAGTTGACCGATTTCGCGGTGTTCGCGAAACGCCGCTCCGGCGGCAAATGAGGGCTGGATCACACTCGGTATGTGATCCAGCCCTCAATCACCGTGCGTCACCCCGGATGGGGGGTTGACGGTCGGCCCTGCTCTCAACTGGCTCAGCTCAGGCGCTCGATGACCATCGCCATGCCCTGGCCGCCGCCGACGCACATGGTCTCCAGGCCGAACTGCTTGTCGTGCCACTGCAGGGAGTTGATCAGCGTGGTGGTGATCCGGGCGCCGGTCATGCCGAACGGGTGGCCGACGGCGATCGCGCCGCCATTGACGTTCAGTCGGTCCAGGTCGATGCCCAGGTCCCGGTAGGAGGGGATGACCTGGGCCGCGAAGGCCTCGTTGATCTCGACCAGGTCGATGTCGCCGATGCTCAGCCCGGCCCGCTTGAGGGCCTGCTTGGACGCCTCGACCGGGCCGTAGCCCATGATCTCGGGGGAGAGCGCGCTGACGCCGGTGGAGACCACCCGGGCGAGCGGGGTGATGCCGAGCTCGCGGGCCTTGGTGTCGGACATGATCACCAGTGCGGCGGCGCCGTCGTTCAGCGGGCAGCAGTTGCCGGCCGTGACGGTGCCGTCCGGGCGGAAGACCGGCTTGAGGCCCGAGACGCCCTCCATGGTGACCCCGGCGCGCGGGCCGTCGTCCTTGCTGACCACGGTGCCGTCCGGCGTGGTGACCGGGGTGATCTCGCGCTCCCAGAAGCCGGCCTTGATGGCGGCCTCGGCCAGGTTCTGCGAGCGGACGCCGAACTCGTCCTGCTCGGCCCGGGTGATGCCCTTGATGGCGGCCAGGTTCTCGGCGGTCTGACCCATGGCGATGTACGCGTCGGGGAGCAGCCCGTCCTCGCGCGGGTCGTGCCACTCTCCGCCGCCCACCTCTGCGCGGTGCGCGGTGCGGGCGACCGCCTCGTCGAAGATCGGGTTCTGGGTGTCAGGCAGACCGTCGGAGGTGCCCTTGACGCTGCGCGAGACGGTCTCGACGCCGGCCGAGATGAAGACGTCGCCCTCGCCCGCCTTGATCGCGTGGAGCGCCATCCGGGTGGTCTGCAGCGAGGAGGAGCAGTACCGGGTGATGGTGGCGCCGGGCAGGTAGTCCATGCCCATCTGCACCGCGATGATCCGGGCCAGGTTGTGGCCCTGCTCGCCGCCGGGCAGGCCGCAGCCGAGCATCAGGTCGTCGATCTGGCGCGGGTCCAGCTCGGGGACCTTGGCGAGGGCGGCGGTGATGATCTGCGCGGTGAGGTCGTCCGGTCGGACGTCCTTGAGCGAGCCCTTGAAGGCACGGCCGATCGGCGAACGGGCGGCGCTGACGATGACGGCTTCGGGCATGGTGGCTCCTCGCTGGGTGACCCTGGGCTTCGGGCGCCGCCGGACACGGCAGTGCCAAGTGGGACGCTCGGGAGGAAAGTTACCGTTAAGTAGCCCGTGCGTCACCTGGGTCCGGATGTGAGCTGGCCGACGCGGCTCACCCCGCGGCCTGCGCTCCCTCCTCCTCTGTCGGCGGCCGATCCGACTGCGCGTCCGGCGAGGTGTCCGGGGAGTCGTCGGGTGGGGCGGCCGCCGTACCAGTCTGCTGCCCGGCTCCGGGCAGGCCGAACCGCAGCCGGTGCACGACCTGCGCCCAGCGCCGTCCGATGTCCGGCAGGCCCGCCCGGTCGGCCGCCGTCACCTCGGTGCCCGAGTACCCCGCCGCCGTGGCCGCCGCCATCGCCACCGGCAGCACCGACTCGCGGCCGCCGTCGGGCCGGATCTCGTCCGGCCAGAGGTCCAGGGCCGCGCACAGCGAGGGCAGTACCGCCATCGCGGCCGTGGCGTACCCCTGGGCGGAGGGGTGGTAGCGGTCCGCGGCGAACATCTCCGGACGGGTGGCGAACTCGGGGCCGAGCAGCGAGCCCAGCGAGACGGTCCGGCCGCCGTTCTCCACCACCGCTATGGTCTGCGCGGCCGCCAGCTGCCGGGACAGCCGTCGGGCGACCCAGCGCAGCGGCGGCCGGACCGGCTTGATCGTCCCGAGGTCCGGGCAGGTGCCCACCACCACCTCGCAGCCGCCGGTGCGCAGTGCCGCCACCGCCTGGCCCAGCTGCCGTACCGAGTGGGCGGCCGAGCTGTGCCTGGTCACGTCGTTGGCGCCGACGATGATCACGGCGATGGTCGGCCGGTGCGGCAGGGCCAGTTCCACCTGTCGGGCCAGGTCCGCCGACCGCGCGCCGGACCTGGCGACGTTCAGCAGCCGCACCCGCCGCTCGGCCACCGAGGCGAGCCCGGCCGCCAGCAGTGCTCCCGGCGTCTCGTGCCCGCGCGCCACTCCGAGGCCGGCGGCGGTCGAGTCGCCGAGGAAGACCAGCACCATCGGCGGCTCGGCCGCCAGCGGATCGGCGAAGGCCGCGCCGTACACCCCGTCAGCCCTCGGCGGGTCACCTTCCAGCAGTCCGACCGCGCGCACCGCCATCCTCGTCTCGGTGAGCAGCAGGCCCACCAGGCCGACCCCGAGCAACCCGATCCCGCCTCCGCCGTACGCCGCCGCCGTGGCGATGCGGCGGGCGACCCGGGCCCGCGACTCCTGTGACCCCGACACCCCGGCCCCCTTCTGGTGGTGCTGCTCCCGGCTTCGTATCCCTGCTGGTACCCGTTGGAGTCGAGCGCTATCGGCGAAGGTCGGCCATCCGGGCGCCGGGGCCGGTCGCGGAGGGCCGCCGGGTCCGCGCCGGCGTCCCGCCGACCGCCCGGCCGCCGCCGCCGGCGCTCGCACTGACTGCCGACAGGACCTCCGAGGCAGGCCCTAGGCTGGTCATACCGAAGAACACCCGCATCGCACTTACCGGGAGGACCCCCGTGCGGTACCACAATTCGATCATCGAGCTGGTCGGCAACACGCCTTTGGTGAAGCTGAACAAGGTCACCGAGGGCATCAGCGCGACCGTGCTGGCGAAGGTCGAGTACTTCAACCCCGGCGGGTCGGTCAAGGACCGCATCGCGATGCGCATGATCGAGGCCGCCGAGGCGTCCGGCGCGCTCAAGCCCGGTGGCACGATCGTCGAGCCGACCTCGGGCAACACCGGTGTCGGTCTGGCCATCGTGGCTCAGCAGAAGGGCTACAAGTGCATCTTCGTCTGCCCTGACAAGGTCTCCACCGACAAGATCAACACGCTCCGGGCCTACGGTGCCGAGGTGGTGGTCTGCCCGACCGCCGTCGCGCCCGAGCACCCGGACTCCTACTACAACGTCTCCGACCGCCTGGTGCGGGAGACCCCCAACGCCTGGAAGCCGGACCAGTACTCCAACCCGGAGAACCCGGCCTCGCACTACCACTCCACCGGCCCGGAGCTGTGGGAGCAGACCGAGGGGAAGATCACCCACTTCGTCGCGGGCGTCGGCACCGGCGGCACCATCTCCGGTACCGGCAATTACCTGAAGGAGGCCTCCGGCGGCAAGGTCCAGGTGGTCGGCGCCGACCCCGAGGGCTCGGTCTACTCGGGCGGCACCGGCCGTCCGTACCTGGTCGAGGGCGTCGGTGAGGACTTCTGGCCGACCGCCTACGACCGCAACGTCGCCGACCGGATCGTCGCGGTCTCCGACAAGGACTCCTTCCAGATGACCCGCCGCCTGGCCAAGGAGGAGGGCCTGCTGGTCGGCGGCTCCTGCGGCATGGCCGTGGTGGCCGCGCTGGAGGTGGCCCGCGAGCTCGGCCCGGACGACGTGGTCGTGGTGCTGCTGCCGGACGGCGGCCGCGGCTACCTCTCGAAGATCTTCAACGACGACTGGATGGCCGACTACGGCTTCCTGCCGTCCGAGACCGACGAGGCGCACATCAGCGAGGTGCTGGCCCGCAAGGTCGCCCTCCAGCAGGACGGCATCCCGCAGTTCGTCCACATGCACCCGGGCGAGACGGTCGGCGAGGCCATCAAGGTGCTGGGCGACTTCGGCGTCTCGCAGATGCCGGTGGTCTCGCCGGGTGCCGGCCACCCCGACATCATGGCGGGCGAGGTGATCGGCTCGGTGGTGGAGCGCGAGCTGCTCAACGGGCTGCACGCGCAGGAGATCCAGCTCACCGACACCCTGGACAAGGTGATGTCCAAGCCGCTGCCGGTGGTCGGCTCGGGCGAGACCGTGACCAGCCTGATGACCGTGCTGGAGAAGGCCGACGCGGCCGTCGTGCTGGTCGAGGGCAAGCCGCAGGGCATCGTCACCCGCCAGGACCTGCTGGCCTTCCTGGCCGGGCGCGGAGGCCACTGATCAGTCGTCAACGGTGCTTCCCGGCCGGCGGGATGGGGATCCGTCCGGGCGTGAAGTGGTACACCGACGACATGTCCACGCAGCACAGGGTTAACAACCGTCGGGCATCGTAGGGATCAACGGCAAGACGCCGAGCAAGGTGACGGCAGCGACCGGGAGCGGCTCCCTGGTACTGCGGTCGCCCGGACGCGCCGGTCGGCCATGAACCGCCCGCCGCGTCCTGTCCTCCGTCCCGGTCTCCGGCGGCGGAGGGGCCCTCGTGGGGGCTGCCGTCGTCCCGCCCCTGTGCCGAAGATCCCGGCCTTCCGGTCGGTCCAGGCCGACAGGGTGCGGCGGTCCTCGCGGTGCACACCGCGCCGTCAGGCGCGGCTCCGGCGGCTCCCGGGTGGGGGAGCCGGGCCGGAGAGCCGGTCGGGCCGGTCCACGTTCAGTGGGCCGGCCCGTACCGCTTCCCCGGGTTCCGCGGGGCGGCGCCGGCTCGGCGTTTCCACCGGACGGTCCGGCTCGCCTACGCTCGCACACATGACCAGCACTGACCTGCCGGAGCAGGACGCCCCCCGTTACGTTCGCCTCACCATCGAGCTCATCGCCGAGATCACCGACGAGCAGGCTCTGAAGACCGCCGCCCTGACCCAGGTCGAGGGCGACGAGTACCTCGACGACGAGGAGCGCGCCCAGTCCGTCGAGGCCATCGAGCTGGACCCGTCCGGCTCGCTCGCGCACTTCGTCGACCCGGTCGCGCTGCTCGGCGACGTCCCCGGCGTGGAGCTGACCTCCGCCACCTGGGAGTCCGCGCGGACCGACTTCGATCCGGACGAGGAGTCCTGGGACGAGTACCAGGTCGGCCAGGAGGACTGACCAGCCATCCCGAGCGCCACGAGCCGCCCGATCCGAAATGTCCGGATCGGGCGGTTTTTCCGTTATCTGACCTTGGTGGCCATTGAGGCATTTGTTGTCATTTGAGGCTATTGATGGATCTTGAGTTGATCTTTAGTAATCTCATACGATCTCAACCCTTAAGTGACGGAACCGCTTCGCCCGATATCGCGTTGTTTTGTCCGTAACACCCCGACGAACAGGAGGGCGCGAAGTGACGGCACCGGAGAAGCGGCAGTCCCCCACCGCCGGCGGCTGGAGCCGTCGTGGTGTACTCGCGGGGCTGCTCAGCGCCCCGCTGGTGCTGGTGGCCGGATGCGACGGCGGGGCACGGCGGGGGAGTGCCGCGGGCGGTGGTGCGGGTGCAGGCGCGGGGGCCGGTGACAGTGCGGGCGCCGGCGCGAGCGCGGCGCCCGCCCCGAAGGCCTCGGCCGCGAAGATCACCGTCTCGCCGGCCGACGGCACCACGGACGCCTCCTTCAGCAGGCCGGTCACCGTCGCGGTGGCCGACGGCACCCTCGCCTCGGTCAGGCTGGTCGACGCGGACGGTGACGAGGTAGCCGGCCGACTGGCTCCCGACGGCTCCGGCTGGACCTCCACCGGGCGGCTCGGCAGCGGCACCGAGTACCGGCTCGCGGCCGTCGCCGCCGACGGCGACGAACTGCGGGCCGACGTCGACGCCCGATTCACCACCGCCACCCCCGCCCGCACCTTCACCGGCTACTTCTCGCCCGAGGACGGCTCGGTCGTCGGTGTCGGGATGCCGGTCAGCATCCGGTTCAGCGAGCCGGTCACCAACCGCCGGGCCGTCGAGCAGGCGATCGCCGTGACCGCCGACCCGGGCGTCGAGGTCGTCGGGCACTGGTTCTCCAGCACCCGGCTGGACTTCCGCCCCGCGCAGTACTGGACCAAGGGCACCGAGGTCACCGTCAGGCTGCGGCTCAAGGACGTCGAGGGGGCGACGGGTGTCTACGGCACCCAGTCGAGGGACGTGCGCTTCACCATCGGGCGCAGCCAGACCAGCGTCGCCGACCTCGGCGCCGGCACCCTCACCGTCACCACCGACGGGGTGGTCACCGCCACCTACCCGATCATCGGCGGCTCGCCCCGGCACTGCACCTGGGCGGGCAAGCTGGTGATATCCGAGCGGTACCAGCAGACCAGGATGGACTCCTCCACGGTCGGCCTCGGCGACGAGTACGACATTCCGGATGTGCCGCACGCCCAGCGCCTGACCACCTCGGGCACCTTCATCCACGGCAACTACTGGTCGCCCGCCTCGGCGTTCGGCCGCGCCAACACCAGCCACGGCTGCATAGCCCTGCGGGACGTCAAGGGGGCGGGGGACCCGGGGACGAGCGGGGCGAGGTTCTTCCGGAGCTCGATGGCCGGAGACGTGGTCGAGGTCGTCAACTCCGGTGACCGCACGGTCGATCCGTCCAACGGTCTGAACGGCTGGAACCTCTCCTGGACCGACTGGAGGGCCGGCAGCGCCCTCTGATCGCCGCGCCCGGGGGCTGCCGAGGTCCGGCGCGAAGCCCCCGACCGCGTCCCCGACCGCGTCCCCGACCGCTCCTCGGCCCGCCTTCGAGCACCTGTCAGGGCTCGCGCCGGTCCTTACGCTTGAGTCTCCAGCGACGGGAGGCCCCAGAGTGGCGGACATGGACGACGACGCCCTCCGTACCATCGGCGACCTGTCCCGGCTCACCGGGATACCGGTGAAGACCATCCGGTTCTGGTCCGATGCGGGAGTGGTGCCGCCGACCGACCGCACACCCGCCGGCTACCGGCTCTACGACCGTGCTGCACTGGCCCGCCTCGACCTCGTCCGTACGCTGCGCGACCTCGGCGTCGACCTCGCCACCATCCACCGGGTGCTGGCGCGGGAGACCACCGTGGCCGAGGTGGCGGCGGCCCACGCCGAGGCGCTGGACGTCCAGATCCGGACGCTCCGGCTGCGCCGCGCGGTGCTCAGGGCGGTGGCCAGACGCGGGTCCGAACCGGAGGAGTTGGAACTCGTGCACAAGTTGGCCAAGCTCACCGATCAGGAACGCCGCCGCCTGATCGGCGACTTCATCGACGAGGCCTTCGAAGGGCTGGACGTCGGACCGGAGTTCGTGGCGAAGATGCGCGGTGCCATGCCCGAGCTGCCCGAGGACCCGAAGCCGGAACAGGTGGACGCCTGGATCGAGTTGGCGGAACTGGTGCAGGACGAGTCGTTCCGGGCGAGTGTCCGCAGGGCCGCCGCGTACCAGGCGAAGGAGCGGGCCGAGGGGGCCAGGACCGGAAGCGAGGCCGATTCGCGACTGGTCGTGCTGGTCCAGGAGCGGGCCGGCACCGCGCTGGCGGAGGGTACCGAGCCGGACAGTGCGGCGGCCCGGCCGGTACTGGACGAACTGGCCGCCGCCTTCGCCGAGGTCTTCGGCCGCAGCGACGGCGCGGAGTTCCGGGGCTGGTTGCTGGAGCGGTTGGAGACCGGGAACGACCCCCGGATGGAGCGGTACTGGCAGCTGATCGCGTCGATCAACGGCTGGCCGTCCATCCCCAGCTTCGGCCCGGTCTTCGAGTGGCTGATCGGAGCCCTGCGCAGCAACCCGGCCTGACGCCGGGGGATTCGTCCGAGCACGCCGACCGCGGTCCGCCGGCTTCCACGGCCCGGGCCGTCCCGGTGGGCGGTTCGCCCCGGTCCGGTTCGCCCGGCGGGTGGCCGGGCCGGGGTGTTCCGAGGAGACGATCCGCCTGATGGCCCGCAGCGGTGACCTGACGTACCAGGACTTCAAGGACATGTCCGAGAGCTAGGCCGGGTCCGCTTCCCGGCCGCCGGCCCCGCCCGCTCCCCGTGAGCGGGCGGGGTCGCCGTCCTGCCCGCCCCGGGCGGCGTCAGCCGGCGCGTACCGCACATGTGCACAGAGTGTGGAGATCGCCGCGGCAGGGCCCGGTGCGGCCGAAAACCGGCGGGATGCCCGCCGCTGTCCCGACCGTTTGCCCGGTGCCGCGCTGAGTGAGCACTAGGCTCATTGGTATGACCGAGCACCAGCTTCCCCAGGGCTTCGAGACCCTCGCCATCCACGCGGGTCAGGAAGCAGACCCCCAGACCGGGGCCGTCGTCACGCCGATCTACCAGGTGTCCACCTACAAGCAGGACGGCGTCGGCGGCCTCCGCGGCGGCTACGAGTACAGCCGCTCCGCCAACCCCACCCGCACCGCGCTGGAGGAGTGCCTCGCCGCACTCGAGGGCGGCGCCCGCGGCCTCGCCTTCGCCTCCGGCCTCGCGGCCGAGGACACCCTGCTGCGCACCGTGCTCCAGCCGGGCGACCACATCGTCATCCCGAACGACGCGTACGGCGGCACCTTCCGCCTGTTCGCCAAGGTGCTGGCCCGCTGGGGCGTGGAGTTCGACGTCGCCGACATGCGGGACCTGGCGGACGTGCGCGCGCAGCTGCGGCCGAACACCAAGGCCGTCTGGGTGGAGACGCCGTCCAACCCGCTGCTCGGCATCGCCGACCTGACCGCGCTGGCCGAGATCGCACACGTCGCGGGCGCGCTGCTGGTGGTCGACAACACCTTCGCCAGCCCGTACCTGCAGCAGCCGATCGCACTCGGCGCGGACGTGGTGGTGCACTCCACCACCAAGTACATGGGCGGGCACTCGGACGTGGTCGGCGGTGCGCTGGTCGCGGCCGACGCGGAGCTCGGTGAGCAGCTGGCCTACCACCAGAACGCGATGGGTGCGGTCTCCGGCCCGTTCGACGCCTGGCTGGTGCTGCGCGGCATCAAGACCCTGGGCGTCCGGATGGACCGGCACAGCTCCAACGCCGAGAAGGTCGTCGAGCTGCTGACCCGCCACCCGAAGGTCTCCCAGGTCCTCTACCCCGGCCTGGCCGAGCACCCGGGCCACGACATCGCCGCCAAGCAGATGAAGGCCTTCGGCGGCATGGTGTCGTTCCGGGTCGCCGGCGGCGAGGAGGCTGCGGTCGAGGTCTGCAACCGGGCGCAGCTGTTCACCCTCGGCGAGTCGTTGGGGGGTGTGGAGTCGCTGATCGAGCACCCCGGCCGGATGACCCACGCCTCGGTGGCGGGCTCCAAGCTGGAGGTGCCGGCCGACCTGGTCCGCGTCTCCGTCGGCATCGAGTCGATCGACGACCTCCTGGCCGACCTCCAGCAGGCCCTGGGCTGATCACCCCTCCCGGCCCCGGGTCCCTCGGGGGCGGGAGTGACCTTCCGGGCCGCGGGGAACCGGGCGCGACCGCGCACCTCCGCCGAGGGCCGGTCGCGCCGTTCCCCGCGCCCTGAACGCCGCACCTCGACCGGTGCGGCCCGACCGGGCGGTTCCGCCGCGCGCAGCGCCCGGCCGGTCGCGCCGCGCGGTTCTAGGCTGGCGGCATGCAGAGTTGGCCGATCACCACGGACGACGTCCGGGGCGCGCACAAGATGCTCGCCGGGGTGGCCCGGGTCACCCCGATGGAGAGCAGCCGGCACCTCTCCGGGCTGATCGGCTCCCCGGTGCACCTGAAGTGCGAGAACCTGCAGCGCACCGGTTCGTTCAAGCTGCGCGGCGCCTACGTGCGGATCGCCGGGCTGTCCCCGGTGCAGCGCGCGGCGGGCGTGGTCGCGGCCAGCGCGGGCAACCATGCGCAGGGCGTGGCCCTGGCGGCGTCCCTGCTGGGGGTGCGCTCCACCGTGTTCATGCCGCTGACGGCCCCGCTGCCGAAGGTCGCCGCCACCCGGGAGTACGGCGCCGAGGTGCGGCTGCACGGCGCCAACGTGGACGAGGCGCTGCAGGCCGCGCAGCGTTATTCGGAGGCGACCGGCGCGGTCTTCATCCACCCCTTCGACCACTGGGACATCGTCACCGGCCAGGCCACGGTGGGCCTGGAGATCCTGGAGCAGTGCCCGGAGGTGCGCACCATCCTGGCCGGGGTGGGTGGCGGCGGCCTGATCGCCGGGATCGCGGCCGCGGTGAAGCCGCTGCGGCCGGACGTCCAGGTGATCGGCGTCCAGGCGGCCTCGGCCGCCGCGTACCCGCCCTCACTGGCGGCCGGGCGTCCGGTGTCCCTGGACCACTTCAGCACCATGGCCGACGGGATCATGGTCGGCCGACCCGGAGACATCCCGTTCGAGGTGGTCAACACCCTGGCTGACGGCGTCCGTACGGTCTCCGAGGACGCGCTCTCCCGCGCGCTGCTGCTCAGCCTGGAGCGGCTCAAGCTGGTGGTCGAACCGGCCGGGGCCAGCCCGATCGCGGCGATGCTGGAGCAGCCGGACGGCTTCCGGGGCCCGGTGGTGGCCGTGCTGTCCGGCGGCAACATCGATCCGCAGCTGATGCAGCGGGTGCTGCGGCACGGCCTGGCGGCGGCCGGCCGCTACCTCTCGCTGCGGGTCCGCCTCGCAGACAAGCCGGGCTCGCTGGCCGACCTGCTCGCGGTGCTGACCCAGGTGGACGCCAACGTGCTGGACGTGGCGCACGTGCGGACCGACCCCCGGCTCGGCCTGACCGAGGTCGAGGTGGACCTGCACCTGGAGACCAAGGGTCCGGAGCACTGCGCGCAGGTGATGAGCGAGCTGCGTGCCGCGGGGTACGTGGTGGCCCAGTAGCCCCTCTCGAAAGCAGGGGTAGCCAGTAGGCCCGGAAAACCGGTGGGCGCTGTCAGTGTTGCCTGGCAGGCTGGGGAGCCGGGCCGTGCCGGGCTTCGAAAAACGCCACGGAACCGAGCCTTGACGCGATATATCGCAATCTGCCATTCTCGCGATGTATCGCGTTTTCCCTTGCCGGTTGGGTGCAGTGCGCCCTGCGCGGCGGGGCGGGGCGGACAGAACGCTCGAACCTCGAATCGCTCACAGGAGATGAGACAGGCCCATGGCGCCAGCCATCCAAGCCGAGAACCTGGTCAAGACCTTCGGGGACGTCCGCGCCCTGGACGGCGTCAGCCTGGACGTCCCCGAAGGAACGGTGCTGGGCCTGCTCGGCCCCAACGGGGCGGGGAAGACCACCACCGTCCGAGTCCTCACCACGCTGCTCCAGCCCGACTCGGGCCGGGCCACGGTCGCCGGGGTGGACGTGCTCAAGCATCCCAACAAGGTGCGCAGCCTGATCGGTCTCTCCGGCCAGTACGCCGCCGTGGACGAGTACCTGACGGGCCGCGAGAACCTCCGGATGGTCGGTGAGCTCTACCAGATGAGCTCCCGCGACGCGAAGGCCCGCGCGTTGGAGCTGCTGGAGTGGTTCAACCTCACCGAGGCCATGGACCGCCCGGCCAAGACCTACTCCGGCGGTATGCGCCGCCGCCTCGACCTGGCCGCCGCGCTGGTGGTCCGCCCGCCGGTGATGTTCCTGGACGAGCCGACCACCGGTCTCGACCCGCGCAACCGGCTGGCGCTGTGGGAGGTCATCGAGTCCCTGGTCGAGCAGGGCACCACCCTGCTGCTCACCACCCAGTACCTGGAGGAGGCCGACCGACTCGCCCACGACATCGCGGTGGTCGACCACGGCCGGGTGATCGCCCGGGGCACCGCCGACCAGCTCAAGGCGCAGATCGGCGGCGAGCGGGTGGAGGTCGTGGTGCACCGGCGCGAAGACCTCTCCGAGGCCCTGGCAGCCCTCAGCCAGTACGCCAAGGGCGACGCGGCGGTGGAGAACAACACCCGCAGGATCACCGTCCCGGTCAGCGGCGGCGCCAAGGTGCTCGCCGACGTGATCCGCGAGCTGGACGCCCGCTCGATCGAGATCGACGACATCGGTCTGCGCCGCCCCACCCTGGACGACGTCTTCCTCTCCCTCACCGGCCACGCCGCCGAGGGCCGGGAGGGCGGAGAGAGCGACGAGCAGCAGTCGGCCAAGGGCCGCCGAGGCAGTGGAAAGGACGCCTGAGATGACCACCACCACGGCCACCGAACCCGCCGTCGGCCACCCCGCCCCCGTCCACCGGAGCGGCATCGCCGCCACCCTGCACGACTCCTGGGTGGTCGCGAAGCGCAACCTGCGCCGGATGACCCGGATCCCCGAGATCGTGGTCTTCGGGCTAATGCAGCCGGTGATGTTCGTGCTGCTGTTCTCGTACGTCATGGGCGGCGCGATCCAGATACCCGGGACACACGCCAGCTCCTCCGCGTACACCCAGTTCCTGATGGCCGGCATCTTCGCCCAGACCGTGACCTTCGCAACGGCCGGCGCCTCCGCGGGCATCGCGGAGGACATGACCAAGGGCCTGGTCGACCGCTTCCGCTCGCTGCCGATGGCCCGCTCCGCAGTGCTGGTCGGGCGCACCCTGGCGGACCTGGTGCAGACCGCGTTCACCCTGCTGGTGCTGGCGGTGGTGGCGCTGCTGGTCGGCTGGCGGATCCACGACGGCCTCCTGCCGGCGCTCGGCGGGTTCGCGCTGCTGCTCCTGCTCGGCTACGCCTTCTCCTGGATCGGTGCGCTGATCGGGCTGCTGGTCCGCAGCCCGGAGGCGGCCACCTCGGCGGGCCTGATCTGGCTCTTCCCGCTGACCTTCATCTCCAACGCCTTCGTGCCGATCACCAGCATGCCGGGCTGGCTGCAGGAGGTGGCGTACTGGAACCCGTTCAGCGCGACGGTGCAGGCCGCCCGCCACCTGTTCGGCAACCAGGTCGGCCCGGTGGACCAGTCCTGGCCGATGCAGCACGCCGCGCTGGTCTCGGCCGGCTGGTCGGTGTTGATCACGGTGGTGTTCTCCTGGCTGGCGGTCCGCAAGTACCGCAAGGCCGCGGGCTGAGCACCGGGCGCACACGACGGAGCGGCCGTGCCCCTCGCCGGGGCACGGCCGCTCTCGTACGCACGTGGCGGGATCAGCCCTCGTAGGGCTTGACCTCGACGATCTTCACGCTGGCCTGCTTGCCGTTCGGCAGCTCGTAGGAGGCCTCGTCGCCGATCTTCTTACCGTCGATGGCGCGGCCGAGCGGGGACTGCGGCGAGTAGATGTCCAGGTCGTCGCCGCCCGCCTCGCGGGAGCCGAGCAGGAACTTCATGGTGTCGTCCAGGTCGCCGTCGAACGCGACGGTGACGACCATGCCGGGAGCCACCACACCGGAGTCGGCCGGAGCCTCGCCGACCTTGGCGCGCTCCAGCAGCTGGGTCAGCTGGCGGATCCGGGCCTCGTACTTGCCCTGCTCGTCCTTGGCCGCGTGGTAGCCGGCGTTCTCCTTGAGGTCACCCTCCTCACGCGCGGCCTCGATCTTCTGGGCGATCTCGATGCGCCAGGGGCCGGTCAGGTGCTCCAGCTCGGCCTTGAGCTGGTCATAGCCGGACTGAGTGAGCCAGGTCACGTTCTCGCTGGTCTGGGTCACGGGTGCTCCTCGTCGGTGCTGGGCTGTGCTGAGGTTGGTCGTCAGCAGGGGTGGTGCCGTGCATTGCAAAGGTTGGTCGTACTACAAAGCAACGCCCACTCCCGGGCCGACCGGCGCGGAAGGGGCGAAACCACGAGCCTAACAACTTCCGATCCGGAGCGGGAGAGGCCGGTACGGAGCTTTGACACGCCAAAGCGTGCGGCCGGCCGGAGCCGCTCTCCGAGAGATTCCCGCCCGCACCGGGGAGTATGCGCCGACCGGGCGCCGGTGTGCCCCGGCCGGGCCTGCGGCCGGTCCGGACGGCTCACCCGGACCGGGTCACTTGCCCGGGGTGCAGCCCAGCAGCTCGGCGGTGGTGCCCCAGTCGGTGGTCTTCAGGGTGACCACCTTGCTGTAGCTGCTGCCGGCGGTCGGTACCGGGAAGTCGTACTGGCCGACCACGGAGCCGCTCTTGTCCTGGGAGCGGACGGTGCAGACCCCGCCGGTGCCGTCGCTCTTGCGCACCGACAGCTGGAGCTGCACCTCGTGCGCGGAGACCACCTGGAAGGTCGGGACCGTGCCGTTCATCGCCGTCTCGCGCAGCAGGTACGAGCCGCCGAGCCAGGCCACCAGGGCCAGGAGGAGCGTCCCGCAGACGATCGCGGCGATCCGCAGCTTCCGGTCGGCCTCCTCATCGCTGCGGCGGCTGTAACGGCCCTCGGGCAGCGGCCGGGCGGACGTAGGGCTGGAGGTCATGGCGGGCTCGGTCCTTTCGACGAGGGGCGATCGGCCGGTGGAGGGAATGGACGAGCCCTTCAGTCAGTCACTATAGGAGGGGCATGGCCGCGCCGGAGGCGGCGGGGGAGCCGGCCCGACGAACCGGAGATACCCGGAAGGAACCAGGCGTTGACTGAGCAGTTGCGACTGATGGCGGTGCACGCGCACCCGGACGACGAGTCCAGCAAGGGTGCCGCCACCATGGCCATGTACGTCTCCCAGGGCGTGGACGTCCTGGTCGCCACCTGCACGGGCGGGGAGCGCGGGTCCATTCTCAACCCGAAGCTCCAGGGCGACCCGTTCATCGAGAAGAACATCCACGAGGTCCGCCGCAAGGAGATGGACACCGCACGCGAGATCCTCGGCGTCAAGCAGGCCTGGCTGGGCTTCGTGGACTCCGGCCTGCCCGAGGGCGATCCGCTGCCGCCGCTGCCGGAGGGCTGCTTCGCGCTCCAGGACGTGGCCGAGGCGGCGGCGCCGCTGGTGAAGCTGATCCGTGAGTTCCGTCCGCACGTCATCACGACGTACGACGAGAACGGCGGCTACCCGCACCCGGACCACATCATGACCCACAAGATCTCCATGCTGGCCTTCGACGCCGCGGGCGACCCGGACGCCTACCCCGAGACGGGCGAGCCCTGGCAGCCGTCCAAGCTCTACTACAACCACGGCTTCCCGATGGGCCGGATCCGCGCGCTGCACGCCTACCTCACCGAGCACGGCCTCGACTCGCCGTACGGCGAGTGGATCGCGGGCTGGGAGAAGAGCGGCCGCAAGGAGCGCGAGATCACCACCCGGGTCCGCTGCGACGACTGGTTCGAGGTCCGGGACAAGGCGCTGATCGCCCACGCCACCCAGATCGACCCGGACGGCCCGTGGTTCCGCGTCCCGCTGGACGTCCAGCGGGACGTCTGGCCGACCGAGGACTACGAGCTGGCCCGCACCCTGATCGGCACCGACCTGCCCGAGGACGACCTCTTCGCCGGTCTGCGCACCCCGAGCCCGGTCGCCTGACCTGCGGCTGTCCGCCAGACGGGCGATACGCCCCACCCCGGTGACCCGGCCGATGTCGGGCCGGGTCACCATGGAGGAATGAGCACCCCGATGAGCTTCACCGACCTCGCCACCGGCCTCGCCCTCGACGACGCCAAGGTGACCCCCGGCCTCCTCGGCTTCGTCGTCTTCGCCGCCCTGGGTGTCGCCACCTGGTTCCTGGTGAAGTCGATGAACAAGCAGATGAAGCGCGTGGACTTCGCGGAGGAGCCCGAGGCCGCGAAGGAGTGACGTCCGGCAGCGAAGGGACGCCCGAGGCCGCCGAGGGGTGACGCTCGGTCGCCGGGGGCCTGAACGGCGGCCGGGAGGTGCCGTTCGGCGCCCCCGCCTGCCGACCGGGAGGTGCCTGGATGCGCGAGGATGGGGGCATGCCGAACCGACTCGCGGACGCGACCTCGCCGTATCTGCTGCAGCACGCCGACAACCCGGTGGACTGGTGGCCCTGGGGGTCCGAGGCGTTCGAGGAGGCGGAGCGGCGCGGGGTGCCGGTGTTGCTGAGTGTCGGGTACGCCACCTGCCACTGGTGGCAGTGAACTCGCAGACCCAGTAGTCGGCGGTGCTCACACCTCTCTGATGATCACGCGGTTCCCGCAGAGCTTCGACCAGTCGTCGCGGTCGGAGGTCAGGACAATCACGGGGGCCGGAACACGTAGCGCGAGCGCGGCAACGAGGGCGTCGATCGCGTACTTGTGCCCGTGCAGCCCGCCCGCGTCCTGAAGCAGCGCCACCGCGGTCAGGGAGTCCTCCTGGCTGACCGGTTCCACCCGCAGCCGGGAGAGCACCCACTTCAAGCGCGCCAGATCGATCTTCCCGTGCACGGCTTCGACGATAGTCAGCGCAGACACGACAACAGGCACCCCGGCTTGTCGGGATGCCTCGATGCGAGCCGCCATGCCGCGGTCGTTGCGCAGGAGTAGAGAGAGCGCCTCGGAGTCGAGCACCAGCGAGCGGGCCGGCTGCTCCTTCACGCGGCGCCCCGCTCGACATCCTCGGCGTTCTCGTCTCCGAACAGCTCGCGACGAGCGGTTTCGATCTCCTGCTCCGTGAGCGCGCCGTGTTCCTCCTCATGGGCCGCGACGATCTCGGCGAGCCCGTCCATGGCGAGCTGGTGCCTGACAGCCTCGGTGATGTAGCTGGACAGGCCGCGGCGGCCGGTTCGAGAGCGGAGCTCGCTGACCAGCTCGGTGGGCATGGACACGGAAATGTTCTCGGTGGTCCCGGCTCGGAGTGGCTTCATGGTCGCAGTGTAAGACACTTTCTATTACATGATGGAGGTTTTCTGTGCTCCGTGCCTGCCTGTGCCGTGGAGGTGCTTTCTCTCGCAGCAATGCGGCCGACGTGAGTGCCCTCGCGCCGCAGGGCGGCGTGGACGCGCGGGGAGCCGTAGGTTTCGTCGGAGCCGGCGTGGATGCGCTTGGTTAGCTCGGCGTCGTGGCGTCTGCGCTCGTAGGGCTCGTGGAGGTCGTGGCGCGCCAGCGGTAGTAGGTGGCGGCGGGGATGTGCAGTTCCCGGAGGACGGGCTCGGCCCCGACGCGGTGCTGGTGCTCATCGATGAGCCTTGAGGATCTCGCACGAGCACCGCAGGTCGGCGTTCTCCTTGCGCAGAGCGGTCAGCTCGAGCTGCGTCCTTGGGCGCCGCATGGTACCGGGATCCTTCGTCAGCTCCCGGCGATATCGTTGAGACACTCAGTTTGAGCATCACCAGTAGTGATGATGCGGTCACGTATGGACACGCGAAGGATGGGTGCCGAAGGATGGACAGGCCACATGTACACCCTGCCGTGGAATCGCGGTCTGGCTCTGGTCTCGACGCAGGCAATGGGGTGAGGTGGTAGTGGCTCTCAAGAAGTCGGACCTGTACAGCTCGCTCTGGCGGAGCTGTGACGAGCTGCGCGGCGGCATGGATGCCAGCCAGTACAAGGACTACATCCTGACGCTGTTGTTCGTGAAGTATGTGACGGACAAGGCCAAGTCCGATCCGACCTCCTTGATCGACGTTCCCGTCGGCGGATCCTTCGATGACATGGTCGCCCTCAAGGGAGATAAGGAGATCGGCGACAAGATCAACAAGATCATCGGCAAGCTCGCCGAGGCCAACGGTCTTGAGAAGGTCATCGATCTGGCCGACTTCAACGACGAGGAGAAGCTCGGCAAGGGCAAGGAGATGCAGGATCGCCTCTCCAAGTTGGTGACGATCTTCGCCGATCTGGACTTCCGTGGTAGCCGTGCTGAGGGCGACGACCTGCTCGGCGATGCCTACGAGTACCTGATGCGGCACTTCGCAACGGAGTCAGGCAAGTCGAAGGGGCAGTTCTATACCCCCGCCGAGGTCTCGCGAGTACTCGCTAAGGTCGTGGGCATCGGAGCGAGCACCCGGCAGGACCACACGGTCTACGACCCCACGTGCGGGTCCGGCTCGCTGCTCCTCAAGGTCGCTGACGAGGCCCCGCGTGGCCTCACCATTTATGGTCAGGAGAAGGACAACGCCACCTGGGCGCTGGCCCAGATGAACATGATCCTCCACGGCTACGAGGACCGTGACATCCGCAAGGGTGACACGATTACCAGCCCGCAGTTCACCCAGGGCGCACGGCTGCAGGCCTTCGACTTCGCCGTCGCCAATCCGCCGTTCTCGATCAAGTCGTGGAGCAATGGTCTGGAGAACGACTACGGTCGCTTCGAGTTTGGCCGGCCGCCGGAGAAGAACGGCGACTATGCGTTCCTGCTACACATCCTCAAGTCGCTCAGGAGCAACGGCAAGGCGGCGGTCATCCTGCCACACGGTGTGCTGTTCCGTGGCCATGCCGAAGCGAACATCCGCAAGGAGCTGCTGCGTCGCGGCTACGTCAAGGGCGTCATCGGCCTGCCCGCGAACCTCTTCTACGGCACTGGCATCCCGGCTTGTATCATCGTCCTCGACAAGGAGAATGCCCAGACACGAACTGGCGTCTTCATGATCGATGCCTCCAAGGGCTTCATGAAGGATGGCAACAAGAACCGCCTGCGTAGCCAGGACATCCACAAGATCGTCGACGTCTTCAATAAGCGGACCGAGATCGAGCGCTACGCGCGTATGGTGCCGCTACACGAGATCGCTGACCCGAAGAACGACTACAACCTCAACATCCCGCGGTACATCGACTCCTCCGAGCCGGAGGACATCCAGGACCTTCACGCCCACCTTCACGGCGGGATCCCGGACCACGACCTGGACGCACTCAACGGGTACTGGGAGGCATTCCCGAGCATTCGTGCAGCGCTCTTCAAGCCGAACCGCCCCGGCTACAGCGATCTGGCTGTCGGCGTAGCCGACGTACAAGAGGCCATCCTGGACTCCGACGAGTTCCAGAAGTTCGCCAGGGGCATCCGCGGCCAGGTGGACGAATGGTTCGCCGCGCACCGGCCAATTCTGCAAGCGCTCAATCCGGACACTGTCCCCAAGGACCTGATCGCTGGTATCAGCGACGATCTGCTGGCCCGGTTCAGGGACACCCCGCTGCTCAACGAGTACGACGTCTATGAGCAGCTCATGACCTATTGGCACAGCGTTATGCACGACGATGTCTTCCTCATCATGAACGACGGGTGGTGCGAGGCGGCGAAGCCGCGCAAGGCCATTGAGAACAAGGAGCGCAAGCTCTCCGAGACCCCGGATCTCGTCATCGGCTCGGGGCGTAACGCGATCAAGTACAAGATGGACCTCATCCCGCCGATGCTTGTCGTCGCTCGGTACTTCGCGGATGAGCAGTCCGAGGCCGATGCGCTGCAAGCGGCAGCCGAAGCGGCAACTCGCGCCGTCGAGGAGTACATCGAAGAGCACGGTGCAGAGGACGGCCTGCTTGGCGAGGCGATGGACGATGGCAAGATCTCCAAAGTCCTCGCTTCGACGCGCCTCAAAGTCGCTCGGCATGAGGGAGCTGACGCGGAGGAGATCAAGGCGCTGCAGTGTCTGATCACGTTGTACAACGAGGAGGCTGTCGCGAAGAAGGCAGCTAAGGAGGCCCAGGCCGCCCTCGATCTTGTGACCCTCAAGAAGTACAGCGGTCTCACCGAGCCTGAGATCAAGCAGCTCGTACTCGACGACAAGTGGCAGGCGACGGTCACGAGCCGTGTGGCGTCTGAGGCTGAGTCGCTCACACGCGCACTCGTCGCACGGATCCAGCAGCTCGGTGAGCGCTACACCGAGACGGTCGGAGAGCTCAACGCTGAACTCGAGAAGCTCGAAACCAAGTTGGCCGGTCACTTGTCGGACATGGGGGTGCAATGAGCACGCTTGAAACTGACGGCTGGGCGATGGTCCGCCTGGGAGATATCGGTCAGTGCCTGATCGGCCTGACCTACAGCCCCGATGCCGTCAAGTCGTCCGGAACGCTTGTACTGCGCTCCTCAAACATTCAGGACGGTCGACTTGTCTTTGACGACAATGTCTATGTGAACAGTGCGATCCCAGACAAGATCAGGGTCCGTGAAAGCGACATACTGATCTGTGCCCGAAACGGGAGTCGCCAGCTCATTGGTAAGAGCGCGATGCTCGATAGTCGCGTCGCCGGGCAGACATTTGGTGCCTTCATGGCCGTCTATCGATCTCCATTCAACCGCTACCTTCAATACTTCTTCCAGTCCGGAGGCTTTAAGCGTCAGATTGACGATAATCTCGGCGCAACTATCAACCAGATCACCAATGCGAGCCTAAACGGTTTCCTCGTTGCGTTGCCGAATCTGGCCGAGCAGGAGGAAATCGTTTCCCGCCTAACCGATGTGGATCGCTACATCGCCGTGCTGGAGAGGGCGATCACAAAGAAGCGGGCGATCAAGCATGGCATGATGCAGCAGCTGCTAACCGGCAGGACCCGTCTTTCGGGGTTCAGCGCCCCGTGGAGCGCCCGTCATTTGCTGGATCTTGTTTCACTCAAGTCTGGCCAGGTGGATCCGAGAAGGCCAGAGTATCAGGATCTGCCCCTGATTGCTCCCGATCATGTGGAGTCCGCTACTGGCCGGCTCCTGAAAGTTGAGACTGCCAGGGCGCAGGGGGCGATCAGCGGAAAGTATCTTGCGGCCCCGGGAGACGTGATCTACAGCAAGATCCGCCCCTATCTTCAAAAAGCTGTCCAGGTGAGCCATCCGGCGCTGTGTAGTGCGGACATGTATCCGCTCACGTCGAAAGCCGGCGTGGACGGGGCATTCGTGTTGCATACGCTGCTGAGTGAGCATTTCACGAACTTTGCCATCAGCGTATCTGCGCGGAGCGGAATCCCGAAAATCAACCGAAGAGAGCTGGCAGAATTCACACTCCCGGCTCCAGAGTTGGCGGAGCAGCAAGCAATTTCCTCGATGCTGAATAAAATGGGCGAGCAGATTTTCGCTCTCGAAAAGCGATTGGCCAAGCAGAGGGCTGTCAAGCAGGGAATGCTGCAAGAGCTGCTCACTGGCCGCACCCGCCTTCCCGTCAAGGAGAGCGCAGGATGAGCGACGTCGGCCAGCCGGAGCGCAGGACTCAAGACCGAGTTGTCAAGCTGTTCCGAGACTCGTTGGGCTACGAGTACCTCGGCAACTGGGAGCACCGTGCGGCAAACTCCAACATTGATGTGGAACTGCTCACGCAAAATCTCGCCGCCCGTGGCTACAGCGATAACCTCATCAGCAGGGCGATCGACAAGCTGAAGAGTGACGCCTCGCTCGGTGGCGGCCGCGATCTGTACGAGGCGAACCGAGACGTCTACGGCCTGCTCCGGTACGGAGTGAAGGTCAAGCCGGGCGTCGGCGAGCAGACGGAGACGGTGTGGCTCGTCGACTGGGTGCACCCCGAAGCCAATCACTTCGCCCTGGCTGAGGAAGTCACGGTGCTGGGGCAGCACACGAAGCGCCCGGACATCGTGCTGTACGTCAACGGCATCGCCTTCGGGACGATCGAGCTCAAGCGCTCGAAGGTCGCCGTCGCTGACGGTATCCGGCAGAGCATCGGGAACCAGCGTTCCGAGTTCATCCGGTCCTTCTTCACGACGGTGCAACTTGTCATGGCCGGCAATGACGTGGAGGGCCTGCGCTACGGTGCCATCGATACAGCGGAGAAGTACTGGCTGGCATGGCGGGAACCGTCCGACATCGCCGATTACCTCGATCGGTCCTTGACGCAGCTGTGCTCGAAGGAGCGGCTACTCGAGCTGGTCCACGACTTCATTGTCTTCGACGCGGGGCAGAAGAAGACGTGTCGGCATAACCAGTACTTCGGCGTCAAGGCAGCTCAGGAGCGGATCGCCAAGCGTGAGGGCGGCATCATCTGGCACACCCAGGGCTCCGGCAAGTCGCTGACGATGGTGTGGCTGGCCAAGTGGATCCGCGAGAATCAGCCGGACGCCCGCGTGCTCCTCATTACTGACCGGACCGAATTGGATGATCAGATCGAGAAGGTCTTTCAGGGGGTCAATGAGTCCATCTACCGTACGAAGAGCGGTAGTGACCTCCTCGGCACGTTGAGCTTGGGCGAGGAGTGGTTGGTCTGCTCGCTGGTCCATAAGTTCCGTGGCTCGGAAGACGAGGCTGCCCGCGATGAGGCTAAGATCGAGTTCATTCGTGAGCTTAAGGCAGCCGTCCCCAAGGACTTCCACGCCAAGGGCAACATCTTTGTCTTCGTTGACGAAGCCCACCGTACCCAGTCGGGCAAGATGCACGACGCCATGAAGGCGCTCGTGCCTGGTGCCATTTTTATCGGCTTCACCGGCACACCTCTCCTTAAGGAGGACAAGCATACGACTGTCCAGCGGTTCGGTAGCTTTATCCACACCTACAAGTTCAACGAGGGCGTTGCGGACGGCGTCGTGCTCGACTTGCGGTACGAGGCTCGTAACATCGACCAGGACCTGACCTCGCCGGCGAAGGTCGACCAGTGGTTTGAGGCTAAGACCCGTGGCATGACGGACCTGTCCCGCGCCGAGCTCAAGAAGCGCTGGGGCACCATTCAGAAGGTCGTCAGTTCGGAGCCGCGGGCCCGGCAGATAGTCAACGACATCCTGCTTGACATGGAGGTCAAGCCGCGTCTGGCAGATGGCCGCGGCAACGCCATCCTCGTCAGTCAGAGCATCTACCAGGCGTGTAAGTTCTACGAGCTGTTCACCCAGGCCGGGTTCAAGGGCAAGTGCGCCATCATCACGTCGTACACGCCGCAGGCAAGTGACATCGCCAAGGAAGATTCAGGCCACGGCGCGACTGAGCGGCTGCGCCAGTACGAGATCTACCGGCAGATGCTCGCGGACTACTTCGACGAGCCTGCGGACAAGGTGATGGGCAAGGTCGAGCAGTTCGAGAGGGAGGTCAAGGAACGCTTCGTCAATGATCCGGGCCAGATGCGGCTGCTCGTCGTCGTCGACAAGCTCCTGACCGGGTTCGATGCCCCGAGCGCGACGTACCTGTACATCGACAAGAAGATGCAGGACCACGGTTTGTTCCAGGCGATCTGCCGGGTCAACCGCCTCGACGGCGAGGACAAGGATTACGGCTACATCGTCGACTACCGCGACCTGTTCAACTCCCTTGAGTCCGCGATCACGGACTACACCGGCGGTGCTCTCGAGGGCTACGAGACAAAGGACATCGAAGGGCTGCTGTCAGACCGGATTGACAAGGCCCGTGACGACCTCGACGAGGCCCTCGAGAAGATCCGGGCGCTCTGTGAGCCGGTCGAACCACCAAAGAACACCCTCCATTACCAGCAGTACTTCTGCGCCCGGGAGCAGGGCAACGCCGAGCAGCTCAAGGCCAACGAACCCAAGCGGGTTGAGCTCTACAAGTCTGTGGCGGCAGTGACACGCGCCTACGGCAACCTCGCCAACGAAATGCAGGCCGCTGGGTACAGCGCAGCCGAAGCCGCAGCAATCAAGGAAGAGATTGCTCACTACGCCGACGTACGCGCAGAGGTGAAGCTCGGCGCTGGCGAGAACGTCGATTTCAAGCAGTACGAGGCCGGTATGCGGTATTTGCTGGACACGTACATCAGCGCCAGCCCCTCCGAGGTCGTTTCCAATTTCGAGGAAGCCGGCCTGATGCAGTTGATCGTCGAGATGGGATCCGGCGCGCTAGAGAGGCTTCCCGCGGGTATCAGGAGGAATCCGGAAGCGGTTGCGGCAACGATCACCAACAACATGCGCATGGTAATCATCGATGAGCGCCCGATGAACCCGAAGTACTACGACAAGATGTCGGAGCTGCTCGACGCCATACTCGAAGAGCGGCGGCAGGGTGCCCTGGACTACAAGGATTACCTTGCGAAGCTCCTGGAGCACGCGTCCAAGATCGGCAAGGGCGAGTCAGGCACCAAGTATCCGGAGTGGGCTGACAATGGTGGCCGCCGAGCCCTGATTGATTTCTTCAATCCGTCACCGGAGCTGGCCGTGGTCGTGGACACCACTGTCCTTCACACCAAGCCCGACTCGTGGGTGGGCAACGCGATGAAGGAGAAGAAGGTCAGGCGCGCGCTCGCTCAAGCTCTGACCTCCGACTTCGACAGATTTGATGAGCTCATGGACCTGCTAAAGGCACGCCATGAGTACCGCTAGTGCTTCTCTCACCATCCGTGGCATCGACATCGATGTCGTCTACAAGAACATCAAGAACCTGCACATCGGTGTCTATCCACCCTCGGGACGCGTCCGTGTGGCGGCGCCGCACCAGCTCGACGATGAGCAGGTGCGACTCGCTGTGATCCAACGCCTGCCGTGGATCAGAGAGAAGCGCGAGCAGCTTCGGTCGGCCGCACGGCAGTCCGTGCGAGAGATGGTCACGGGCGAGTCGCACTACGTGTGGGGGGTCCGCCGCAGGATGAAGGTCGTGGAGCGTCCTGGGCGGGCTCACTTCGAGCTGGACGGTGAGCGGCTGCTCCTGTATGTCCAGGCCGGCACCACGGCTGAACGGCGGCGGGAGCTGCTCGACCGCTGGTGCCGGGAGCAGCTTCGGCACGTGATCCCGGACTTGATCGCCAAGTGGGAACCCGTCCTTGAGGTGTCGGTGCCGCGGTGGAACATCAAGCGCATGAAAACCAAGTGGGGATCTTGTAATCGCGAGACCGGACAGCTCTGGTTCAATGTGGAGCTTTCCAAAAAACATCCAAGTTGTCTCGAATATGTCGTTGTTCACGAGATGGTGCACTATCTCGAACGCAACCATAGTGAACGCTTCATCGAGCTCATGGAGAGATTCATGCCGAATTGGCGGATTCTTCGCGATCGGCTAGATGAAGCGCCACTCGCAGAGGAGGAGTGGGCGTGACGACGGCGTGATTCGCCAGTTTGCTGCGCGCCCGCGAACCCGACAGCGTCACGATCGTCCTGTCAGAGCGAGGCGATAGGGTTCGAACTCAGTTCGACCGAAGTGTGGGTGTCCGCCACAGAACCGGAGGCTCGACCCGGTGAAGTTCATTGTCCTGCCCCAAGATACGCCGGTGCGCCTAGGTCCAGAGGCTGTGGTCCTAGTGGCCGATGACTGGGATGACTTCGGTTTCCGTACCAGCTATACGCTTTGGTACCGAGACTCGCAGACACAGACGAACCTAGGTTTTGTCAAGGTCGCCGTCGCCGGGCAGGGGGATGGCCCCAGCCCCATCCGTGCCGGAGTTTACGATGGCTCGCCACCGGGTGAACTCTTCTCCCTCGGGCAGAGCGACCTCTACTACGACAACATCAAGAAGCTCGGACACGACAGACGGGACGAGATCCTTCGAGGGCTCTCTGACGTTGCCTACAACCCCGACCTTCTTGAGAGTGCTATGCAGTACCCAGTGACACGCTCATCACTCTTGCGGACCGTAGAGGAACAGACGGTCAGGGCGCAGTTCAACCGGATCGCCCGTGGCGGAGCCCGGCTGACCGAGTACCGGTTCCGCTACACCGCACCGGGGCATGGCGCTGAGAGTGCTCTTGACTTCAAGGTCGATCCTGACTCCAGGCCGTCCAGCAATATCCACGCCCTCATCGGCCGCAACGGGGTTGGCAAGACGACCTTGCTGCGGAACCTGGCCGCTGCGGTTGTATTGCCTGGGAGGCACGCGGAATTCGGGCGCATGGATGTGCTCCCGACGTCTACGTCCACAGACGGCGAGCGGTTTGTGAACGTGGTGTCAGTCACCTTCAGCGCGTTCGATCCCTTCGTCGAAGTGGTCGAGGAGAGTGATCCCCGAGCGGTGAAGTACACCTACGTCGGCCTGCAAAGCACTTCGCTCGATGATCTGTCCACCGGCACCCAGCAGCAACGACTGCAAGCGGCCTTCAGTGCTGGAGTCCAGGCCGTCATCGACTCGCGGGACCTCATTCGCTGGCGCGACACCATGCTGCTGCTGAGCCGTGACCCGCAGTTCGCAGACTCCGCTGTCGCGGCCTACGCCCGTGACATACGGGCCGGCATGAAAGTCACGGACTCCGACGTGCGTGACCTGACCGCTGCCTTTGGGCGGATGAGCTCAGGCCACGCGATCGTAGTGCTGACCATGACACAACTCGTGCACCTCGTGGTGGAGCAGTCCCTAGTCCTGGTGGACGAGCCCGAGGCCCACTTGCATCCGCCACTGCTGGCTTCTTTCATGCAGGCACTGTCTCACCTGTTGGCCGACCGCAACGGTGTCGCCGTAGTCGCTACACACTCGCCTGTCGTGCTTCAGGCGATGCCACAGTCCTGCGTCTACAAGCTCATACGCCAAGGCGAGATTAGCCGCGTCGAGCGCCCTCAGCTTGAGACGTACGGCGAGAACGTCGGCGTGCTGACCCATGAGGTGTTCGGGCTGGAGGTGATGGAGTCAGGCTTCTACGCGGAGATCGGTAGAGCGGTGGCCGCACTGGATTCATACGAAGAAGTCCTCGCTTACTTTGGCGGCAAGCTCGGCGGAGAGGCAAAGGGGCTGGTCCGGATCCTCCTCGCAGAGAAGACGGATGGTCCCCTCTGATGTGGCCCCTGAAGGTCCCTATGCGGAAGGCAAGTGACAGCTACCAGGCATGCGTAGCCCGCAGCACCACGGCGGAAGGGAGGCGTGAGCGGCTGCTCAGGGCGGCCGACACCGTGCGGAAGGCTGGCCAGATGCTGCGCGAAGCCGCGGCTGCCAAGAACCTGCACGACCTTGACGCGAAGGGCTTTACGGTTCCTGAGATTGCTGGTAGCACCTTCGTGGATTGGGCGTACGAAAACGGCATGCAGACCGTCGGGGGGCGGGTAATACGCGACGAGCTGATGGCCGCTCCACCCAACGAACGCTGCCCGTTGTGCCGACAGGGTACCGTCCGCCAGCTCGACCACTACATGCCGAAGAGCCTCTTCCCTGCACTGTGCGTGGATCCGCTCAACCTCGTGCCCGTCTGCGAGCGGTGTAATTTAATCAAGGGTAATAAGCGTCCGGACAGCGCCGAGAACACGATCCTGCATCCGTACCTCGACCGGGTATCCCATGAGAGCTGGCTGGACGCACGAGCGATCCATGACTTCGGCACAGTGCGATTGTGTTTCTTCGTCAGCCCCCCGGCATCCTGGGACGCCACACTCACTGCGCGGGTCAAGAACCACTTCACGCTCTTCGAGCTCGGGAAGCGCTACGCCATCGAAGCGAACCGTGCGATCTCCGATGTTACGTACGGTGTCGACAGGCAGCGCAAACGCGGTGGCGCACGCATGGTCCGGGACTACCTACAGGAGCAAGCAGAGACCCGACTCGCCGTCGACCTCAACAGCTGTGAAGGTGTCACCTACCGGACGCTCGCTGCCGACGACCTCTACTGTCATGGTCCCTCGACGCAAGACTCTTCCAACTGAGGCTCATGGCCTCGCAGCCGACAGCTGTGTCTTGCTATGTGGCGCGGGCTGACCTTGCAGTCACTGGGTCTGTAAGGCTGGCACCTGTCTCTCGGAAACTGGGCTGGATAGTCTGGATCGTGCGACGATGCCGGTATGAATCGACTCGCGAACGCGACGTCGCCGTACCTGCTCCAGCACGCCTCCAATCCTGTGGACTGGTGGCCATGGGGAGAGGAGGCGATGCAAGAGGCCAAGCGGCGCGACGTTCCCATCCTTCTCTCGGTGGGCTATTCGTCGTGCCACTTAGCCTGATGATCATTGGTGCCATGTCATGGCGCACGAGAGCTTCGAGGACGAGGCGGTGGCCGCGTACGCCAACGAGCACTTCGTCGCGGTGAAGGTGGACCGCGAGGAGCGGCCGGACGTGGACGCCGTCTACATGGAGGCGGTGCAGGCGGCCACCGGGCAGGGCGGGTGGCCGATGACGGTCTTCCTGACGCCCGAGAAGGACCCGTTCTACTTCGGGACGTACTTCCCGCCCGAGCCCCGGCACGGGATGCCCGGCTTCCGGCAGGTGCTGGAGGGCGTGAGCGCGGCCTGGCGGGACCGGCGGGACGAGGTCGGCGAGGTGGCCGCGCGGATCCGGGCCGAACTCTCCGAGCGGGCCTCGGTGTACGGCGCCGGGGCCGGGGTGGCCGGCCCGCCCGGTGCGGCGGACCTGCACCAGGCGCTGGTCGCGCTCAGCCGGAGCTTCGACCAGCAGCGCGGCGGCTTCGGCGGCGCGCCCAAGTTCCCGCCGTCGATGGTGCTGGAGTTCCTGCTGCGCCACCACGCCAGGACCGGCTCCGAGGCGGCGCTGCAGATGGCCGAGCGGACCTGCGAGGCGATGGCCCGGGGCGGCATCTACGACCAGCTCGGCGGCGGCTTCGCCCGCTACTCGGTGGACGCGGACTGGGTGGTGCCGCACTTCGAGAAGATGCTCTACGACAACGCCCTGCTGCTGCGGGTCCATCTGCACCTGTGGCGGGCCACCGGCGGGGCGTTCGCCCGCCGGGTCGCGCTGGAGACCGCCGACTTCCTGGTGCGTGAACTCCGCACTGCCGAGGGGGGATTCGCCTCCGCGCTGGACGCCGACAGCCTTGACGAGGAGACCGGGCGGCCGGCCGAGGGCGCGTACTACGCCTGGGAGCCGGGGCAGTTGGTGGACGTGCTCGGGCCGGCGGACGCCGCGCACGCGGCCCGGCTGTTCTCCGTGACGGCGGCCGGGACGTTCGAGCACGGCACCTCGGTCCTGCAGCTCCTGGCCGACCCGGAGGACCCGGCGGAGTACGAGCGGATCCGCACCCGGCTGTTCGAGGCGCGCGCCCTGCGCCCCGCGCCCGCCCGGGACGACAAGGTGGTGGCCGCCTGGAACGGGCTGGCCATCGCCGCCCTCGCCGAGACCGGCGCACTGCTGGAGCGCCCGGACCTGATCGAGGCGGCCGAGCGCGCGGCCGACCTGCTGCTGGCCGTCCATCTCACCGCCGACGGACGCCTGTTGCGCACCTCCCGGGACGGCAGGGCCGGCGAGAACGCCGGAGTCCTGGAGGACTACGCGGACACCGCGGAGGGCTTCCTCGCCCTGTACGCGGTCACCGGCGAGGCCGAATGGCT
Organism: Kitasatospora sp. NPDC032150; assembly: GCF_055579945.1. NCBI lineage: Bacteria > Bacillati > Actinomycetota > Actinomycetes > Kitasatosporales > Streptomycetaceae > Kitasatospora > Kitasatospora sp. NPDC032150. Next base: position 147,972 of record NZ_JBVIMH010000011.1, read on the forward strand.
CGACCTGGCGGGCGGGCTGCTCGACACCGTGCTGGCGCACTTCACCGACGCGGCGTCAGGCGCCATGTACGACACGGCCGATGATGCCGAGGAGTTGATCCGCCGCCCGCAGGACCCGACCGACAACGCCACCCCGTCCGGCTGGACCGCCGCCGCGGGCGCCCTGCTCACGTACGCCGCGTACACCGGTTCGGCCCGGCACCGCGGTGCCGCCGAGCGGGCGCTGGGCATCGTCGGCGCGCTCAGCGGCCGGGCGCCGCGCTTCATCGGCTGGGGGCTGGCCGTCGCCGAGGCACTGGCCGACGGCCCGCGCGAGGTCGCCGTGGTCGGCCCGGCCGACGACCCGGCCACCGCCGTACTGCACCGCACCGCACTCCTCGGCACCGCCCCCGGCGCCGTGGTGGCCCTCGGCGAGCCCGGCACGGCGGACGTCCCGCTGCTCGCCGACCGCCCGCTGCTGGACGGGCGTCCCGCCGCGTACGTCTGCCGGCACTTCACCTGCGACGCCCCGACGGCGGACCCGGCGGTGCTGGCGGCGAGCCTGGGCGTCCGGGAGGAGTAACGCCGGCCGCCCCGGGAGGAGCAACGCGGGCCGCCCGACCGCCGTGTGCCCGCCGTGGTCGCGGCCGGTTCCGTCCACGCCCGCAGGGCGGGCGCCGGAGAGGTGGTGCTCTACACCGACCTGGCCAATCCGACCAGCAACTCGATCTGCCGGAAGCCGGGTTGCCGTCCGGTCGAGGACTGCCTGGTCCTGGAGTTCGGCTGATCCGGCCCGCCGGGCCGCTCCTCGGGGCCGCCGACCGGAGGTCGCCGTCGCGGCCACTAGCCGGATCGCCTGCGGGCCGGTCCTCACACGGAATTGATGCAACGTTGATCCCCCGTTCGCCCCGGAGGGGAGGGACGCGTGTCACCGTGGGTGGAGACGGTGTGGCATGCGGTCATGCGGCTGGAGGGGCGCCGATGGCGAGGGATGGGCAGCTCTGGGGGGCTGTGGCTGGGGTGGCGGCGGCGCTGGCGGTGGTCGGCGGCTATCTGGTCGGCGGGGAGCGGATGGTCTGGGTGGTCGCCGCCGCCGAGACCCTGGTGTTCATGGGCTGGGTGGCCCGCCGCTTCCGGGGCAGGGCACTGACCGGGCCAGCCGTCCACGGTCCGGACGCGGCCCACTGCGAGCGCTGCGCCCGCGCCCGCGCCCGGCTTGGGGCAGCACTGACCGGAGCCGGAACGAGGGCCCGCTCCTGCGGCGCCGTCAGCCGGCCGGGCTGTACGCGACCATCGAGACGCCGACGTACTGCACGATGAACGCGCCCAGGGTGAAGGCGTGGAACACCTCGTGGAACCCGAACCAGCGCGGTGACGGGTTGGGCCGCTTGAGCCCGTACACCACACCGCCCAGGGTGTAGAGCACACCGCCGACGATGATCAGGGTGAGGACGGCGGCGCCGCCGGTCCGCAGGAAGTCCGGCAGGAAGAAGACCGCCGCCCACCCGAGCGCGAGGTAGCAGGGCGTGTAGAGCCAGCGCGGGGCGCCGACCCAGAAGACCCGGAAGGCGATCCCGGCGAGCGCGCCACCCCAGACCAGCCAGAGCAGTATCTGGCGCCGTCCGCCGTGCAGCAGCAGGATCGTGAACGGCGTGTAGCTGCCCGCGATGATCAGGAAGATGTTCGCGTGGTCGAGCCTGCGCAGCACGGCCTCGCCGCGCGGGCCCCAGGTGAAGCGGTGGTAGACGGCGCTGACGCCGAAGAGCAGCCAGGCGCTGACCGAGTAGACCGTGCAGGCGACCCGGGCCGCCGTCGACTGGGCCAGGCAGATCAGCACGATTCCGCCGGCGACCGAGGCCGGGAACATCCCGGCGTGCAGCCAGCCCCGCCATCTCGGCTTGACCATGCCGGTGACCGGATCCGTCGGAAGGGCCGCGGCCGGGTCCACGACCGCCGGCACGGCCGGGGCGGCGAGCGGTTCGGGGAGGTTCTCACAGGCCGTGCTCTGGTCGGCAGTCATGGCCAACATGCTACTTACGGAACCGTAGGTTACCAATGCGTAGAAAGTGGCCCTACTCACTTTTGGACGTTCTGGAGTGTTCGAGCCCGACGTTCGAGGGTCGCAATCGGGCTCGAGGAGTCGCGAAACCGACCCCAAGTTCGACACTGTGGCGCAAAGCTTCCGTCAAAAGCGCCAAGGCGCCGTATTCGGGCTGGCATGGCGGGGCTACGGTGTAACCACCCTCAAACCCCCGCAACGCCGTCTCCTGTCCGGGATGGCGTGAAACGGAGCGATCGTGTCGTACGAGAACTCTGCTCTCGCAACCGCGCCCACCCGCCACAAGGCCCTGCTCGCCTGGGTGAGCGAGATCGCGGAGCTGACCCAGCCGGACCGCGTCGAGTGGTGTGACGGCTCGGACGAGGAGTACCAGCGCCTCGCCGACCTGCTCGTCGCCCAGGGCACCTTCCGGAAGCTCGACGAGGAGAAGCGCCCCAACTCCTACTACGCGGCCTCCGACCCCTCGGACGTCGCCCGCGTCGAGGACCGGACGTACATCTGCTCCGAGCAGGAGAAGGACGCGGGGCCGACCAACAACTGGAAGGCTCCCGCCGAGATGCGCGAGGTCTTCCAGGGCGAGAAGGGCCTGTTCCGCGGTGCGATGAAGGGCCGCACGATGTACGTCGTGCCGTTCTCCATGGGACCGGTCGGCTCCCCGCTGGCCGCGTACGGCGTCGAGATCACCGACTCCGCCTACGTCGCCGTGTCGATGCGCGTGATGACCCGGATGGGCCAGGCCGTGATCGACCAGCTCGGCGAGGACGGCGAGTTCGTCAAGGCCGTCCACACCGTGGGCGCCCCGCTCGCGGAGGGCGAGCAGGACGTGCCGTGGCCGTGCAACAGCACCAAGTACATCTCGCACTTCCCGGAGACCAAGGAGATCTGGTCCTTCGGCTCCGGTTACGGCGGCAACGCCCTGCTCGGCAAGAAGTGCTACGCGCTGCGCATCGCCTCGACCATGGCCCGGGACGAGGGCTGGCTGGCCGAGCACATGCTCATCCTGAAGCTCACCCCGCCCACCGGTGAGGCCAAGTACGTCGCGGCCGCCTTCCCGAGCGCCTGCGGCAAGACCAACCTCGCCATGCTCCAGCCCACCATCCCGGGCTGGAAGGTCGAGACCATCGGCGACGACATCGCCTGGATGCGCTTCGGTGCCGACGGCCACCTCTACGCGATCAACCCGGAGGCCGGCTTCTTCGGAGTCGCCCCGGGCACCGGCACGGACACCAACGCCAACGCCATCGCCACCCTGCACAGCAACACCGTCTTCACCAACGTCGCGCTCACCGACGACGGTGACGTCTGGTGGGAGGGCCTCACCGACGAGCCGCCGGCCCACCTGACCGACTGGCGCGGCAACGACTGGACCCCGGAGTCCGGCACCCCCGCCGCCCACCCGAACGCGCGCTTCGCCGTCCCGGCCGCGCAGTGCCCGACCATCGCCCCCGAGTGGGAGGACCCGGCGGGTGTGCCGATCTCGGCCATCCTGTTCGGCGGCCGCCGTGCCACCGCGGTCCCGCTGGTGACCGAGTCCTTCGACTGGCAGCACGGCGTCTTCCTGGGCGCGAACATCGCCTCCGAGAAGACCGCCGCCGCCGAGGGCACCGTGGGCGAGCTGCGTCGCGACCCGTTCGCGATGCTCCCGTTCTGCGGCTACAACATGGGCGACTACTTCGCCCACTGGCTGAAGATCGGCCGCCAGGCCGACGCGGACAAGCTGCCGAAGATCTACTACGTGAACTGGTTCCGCAAGAACGGCGCGGGCAAGTTCGTCTGGCCCGGCTACGGCGAGAACAGCCGAGTGCTGAAGTGGATCGTCGAGCGCCTGGACGGCACCGGCGAGGGCGTCGAGACCCCGATCGGTGTGCTGCCCGCCGTCGAGGGCTTCGACCTCGACGGCTTGGAGATCCCGCAGGAGGACCTCGACCTGCTGTTCTCCGTCGACGCGGACATCTGGCGGCAGGAAGCGGCGCTGGTGCCGGCCCACCTGGAGCTCTTCGGCGACCACACGCCGACCGAGCTGTGGGACGAGTACCGAGCGCTGGTCAAGCGCCTGGGCTGACGGGCCCGGGTTTGAGGGGCCGCCGCCCCTACTCCTCACCGGGGGCGGCGGTGCTCAAAAGACATCGGCCGTCGGCCGGAGCCCCGCTCCGGCCGACGGCCGCTTCTCCGTCGCCCCCGGGCGCCTGGATCAGGCCCGCAAGGCCACGGGCAGCGCGAGTTCGGGGCCGTGTGCAGCCCGGCCCTCAGGGCTGCGTGTAGCCCGAGAGGAAGTCCCCGATCCGGGTGACCGCGTCCGTGATCTCCTCCGGGCGCGGCAGTGTGACCAGCCGGAAGTGGTCCGGCTCGGGCCAGTTGAAGCCGGTGCCCTGGACGATCAGGATCCGCTGGGCCCGCAGCAGGTCGAGCACCATCTGCTGGTCGTCCTTGATCTTGTACACCTGCGGGTCCAGCCGCGGGAACGCGTAGAGCGCGCCCTTGGGCTTCACGCAGCTCACGCCCGGGATCTCGTTCAGCAGCCGGTACGCCGCGTCCCGGGACTCCAGCAGCCGCCCGCCGGGTAGCACCAGGTCCTTGATCGACTGCCGCCCGCCGAGCGCCGCCGCCACCGCGTGCTGAGCCGGCATGTTGGCGCAGAGCCGCATCGACGCCAGCACGTTCAGGCCCTCGATGTAGCTGCGGGCCCGCGCCCGGTCGCCGGAGAGCACCATCCAGCCGGAGCGGAAGCCCGCCACCCGGTACGCCTTGGACATGCCGTTGAAGGTGACGCAGAACAGGTCCGGCGCCAGGGTGGCGAGCGGGACGTGCTCCGCGTCGTCGTAGAGGATCTTGTCGTAGATCTCGTCCGCGTAGACCACCAGTTTGTGCCGGCGGGCGATCTCGACCAGGCCCTCCAGGACCTCGCGCGGATAGACCGCGCCGGTCGGGTTGTTGGGGTTGATCACCACCAGTGCGCGGGTCCGGTCGGTGACCTTGGACTCGATGTCCGCCAGGTCGGGGTACCACTCCGACTGCTCGTCGCAGCGGTAGTGCACGGCGGTGCCGCCCGCCAGGCTGACCGAGGCCGTCCACAGCGGGTAGTCGGGCGCCGGGACCAGCACCTCGTCGCCGTCGTCCAGCAGCGCGGTCATGGCGAGCTGGATCAGCTCGGAGACCCCGTTGCCGAGGAAGACGTCATCGACCGAGAGGTCGTGCAGTCCGCGATCCTCGTAGTGCATGACCACGGCGCGGCGTGCGGAGAGCAGCCCCTTGGAGTCCCCGTAGCCGTGGGCGCCGGCCAGGTTCCGCAGGATGTCCTGGAGGATCTCCGGCGGCGCCTCGAACCCGAACAGGGCCGGGTTCCCGGTGTTCAGCTTGAGGATGCGCTGCCCCTGGTCCTCCAGACGCATAGCCTCGTCGAGCACCGGGCCGCGGATGTCGTAGCAGACATTGGCGAGCTTGCTGGACTGGATGACCTGCATGTCTGAGTACTCTACGGTGCTCGGCCGCCGGCCACCTCGTGCTCTGGGCCACAGCCCGGTGCTCTCCCCTCATCACCGCCTACTCCGGCGGCGGCTCATCACCGCCTACTCCGGCGGCAGCGCGTAGATGTGCGGGCCGAGCTGGGCGAACAGCCGCTTGCCGTCCGTGCCCAGGTACCAGTCGTCCGTCGAAGCGCCCTGGACGGAGAAGGTCCAGCGCAGGGTCGGCGCGCCGTGCACGGACGGCGGGTCCTGCTCCTTGGCGCCGCGGCCCAGCCGCACGGTGCCGGGAGAGGGGGCATGGTCCGCCCCGGTCGGCGAGTAGCCGTCCACCGATGCCGCGGCGGTGCCGCGCGCCGGGGTCTCCATGTCCATCACCTGCGCGGCGTGCTGCGCCAGCGCCCCGGTGACCGGTGCGGGCAGCCAGCCGTGGCGCAGCACCGCCGCGGCGCCCTCCGGGGAAAGCAGTTAGGCGGTGGCCAGCCAGGGCGTCGGGCCGTCCTGGTCGGCGTCCACCACCGGAGCGGTGTACGTGCCGTCAACCGCGCGCGCGGCCTCCACCTCGCGGGCGAACCTGCTGCGGAACTCCCGGTCCTCCGCGAGCTCCGGCCGGACGACCTTGACCGCCACGGTCCGGCCACCCGCCGAACGGGCCAGGTACACCCGTCCCATCCCGCCCGCGCCCAGCCGGGCGAGGAGGCGGTACGGTCCGACCGCCTCCGGATCGGTGACCTCCAAGGGCTCCATGCACTGCTCCCCGTTCACAAGGTGATCCGCCATCACCGGCCGCTGGTTCCGCAGATGGTACGGGCCGTACGCTCGACCCGTTCGGGCGGAGGGGGCGGCTGTGGTCGGCGAACTGGTCGGAGCGGGGGGCGGTCTGCTCGCGGCACCGCTGCTGCGTGCGGCGGCGGCGCGCTACGCGGTGCCCTACGGCGAGCCGTGGCGTGCGCCCGGAACCCCGGGCGGCCCCGGCCTCCTCCCGGTCGGGCTGGTCGCGGCCGGGACGGGCGCGGCGGTCGGCGCGGCCGCCCACCGGCCGCTCGTGCTGCCGCTGGCCTGGGTGGCCCTGTTCGGCGTGGTGCTCGCCTTCGTCGACGTGGCCGTCCACCGGCTGCCGGACGTCCTCACCCTCCCGCTCGCCCTCGGCACGGCCCTGCTGCTCGTCCTGACCGAACACCAGGGCGCCGTACTGCTGCGCTGCCTCTACGCCGCACTGGCGCTCGGCGCCTGCTACGGCGCGCTCGCACTGCTGGCACCGATGGGCTTCGGTGATGCCAAACTGGCCCCCACCCTGGGCGCGGTCCTCGGCTGGTACGGCTGGAGCACCGTGCTGGCCGGCTTCTGGTACGGCTTCGTGCTCGCCGCCCTGTGGGGCGGAGCGCAGTTGCTGACCCGCCGGATGAAGGGCGGCGACGCCTTGCCCTTCGGGCCCTGCATGCTCCTCGGCGCACTGCTGGCGGTCCTCCTCCACTGACACCGGGCAGGGGTGTGCTTCCAAGGGGCGGCCGCCCCGGCACACTCGGGCGCCCACGTGGTGTACCCGGCATCCGTACGGGGGTCCTGGCAGGGTGGTGCAGGCACCACCCGAACTCGGTAGCCAGCACCATCGCCACTCCGGGGCGCTGCCGGGAGCATGGTCACCGGACGTCGTGCGGCGTCAGGCCAACCACGGGGAGACTCGACCATGCCGCTCATGAACTCTTCCGCCAGGACCGCTCTCACGGCCGCACTGCTCGTCATCACGGGCGGATCGACCCTGGGCGCCCAGCCGGCGAGCGCCGCCGGCCATCCACCGGACGCCACGACCTCCCGCTGGGCGGACGGCACCTGGCGGATGGACGGCTACGGCACCGTCCTCACCATCGCGGGCGACCGCCTCCAGACCTACCAGACCACCTCGATCAGCTGCCTCAAGGGCGACGACGCCCAGCGCTCGCACACCGCCCCGGGGGCGGTCACCTTCACCGGCCCCGATGCGACCGTCCTCACCGTCCGGGTCCTGTCCGGCCAGGCCGGCGCGGCCCTGCACATCGACGGCTCACCCGGCGACCGCATGCTGCACCGTGTTCCGTCCCTGCCCGCCGACTGCGGTCGGCCCGCGCCGGCCGATCGGGTGGCCACCTTCGACGTCTTCTGGCAGACGTTCGAGGAGAACTACCCCTTCTTCGCCGCCAAGGGCATCGACTGGCACGCCGCCAGGGAGCACTACCGGCCGCAGATCAACGCGGGGACCAGCGACGCCCAACTGTTCGCCGTCCTCAGCGAGATGGTCCGACCGCTGTATGACGCGCACGTCTTCATCGCGGCCGGGGGCACCGGCCGCTTCGCCCAGGGCCGCCCCGGCACGGTCGTGCCGAGCGGTGAGCTGGACGACCGGCTCCGTGCCTACATCGAGGAGCGCGACCTCGGCGGAGGGCAGCTGCGGTCCTACGCCAAGGGCCGGATCGGCTACGCGGACCTGCCGAAGGGCCAGGGCTACCTCAGGATTTCCGGCTTCGGCGGCTACACGGACGACCCGGACGACAGCTACGCCGCCAACAGCGCCGAGCTGCAGCGGGCGCTGGACGACATCCTCACCCCGGAGCGCACCGCCCGGCTCAGCGGTCTGATCATCGACGTGCGGATCAACGGCGGCGGTTCCGACGGCCTCGGTCTGCAGATCGCCTCGCGGCTCACCGACCGTGGGTACCTCGCGTACAGCAAGGTGACGCGTGACGATCCGGCCGATCCCAGCGCGTTCACCCGTCCACAGCCGATCGTCGTCCAGCCCGCCCCGGGTGCCCGCTACACCGGCCCGGTCACGGTCCTGACCAGCGGCTCCACGGTCAGCGCGGGGGAGACGTTCACCCAGGCGCTGATGGACCGCCCTGGCGGCTCGGTGCGGATCGGCCAGTCCACCCAGGGCGTGTTCTCGGACATCCTGGAGCGCACCCTCCCCAACGGCTGGCAGATCGGCCTGCCCAACGAGGAGTTCCGCACCCGCTCCGGGCGCACGTTCGACGGGCCGGGCATCCCGCCGCAGTACCGCGAACCGGTCTTCACCGACGAGGAGTTCGGCCACCACCGCGACTCCGCCTTCGACCGTGCGGTCTCCCTCCTGAAGAGCGGGGTCCGACCGGCCGCCGAGGCCCGGCCACGGTAGGGTCCGGCCACCGTAGCCAGGAGGCCGCCGCATCCGGCAGGCACGACGGGCCTCGGCCGGGACACCGCCCATCCTCGAAAGGCGGCGTCCCGAGGGGGTTACGCCATCGCGTGGACGTGGGCGCCCACGTTGGCGGAGAAGTCGTTGCCGTTGGCGGCGTCCCAGTTGGTCGACCAGCTCATCGCGCCGCGGATGGCCGGCCACCTGGTCGGCGGGACGAAGCTGCCGCAGTTGGTACCGGTGGCCAGGCAGTCCAACGCGTGGTTCACCACGGTGGAGTCGACGTAACCGCCGCCCGCCGCCTTGCCGGAGGCGGGGACCCCGATGCCGACCTGGTCCGGACGCAGACCGCCCTGGATGTGGGTGCAGACCTGGCTGGTGATGAAGTCGACGGTGCCCTGGTTGTAGACCTTGCCGTCACAGCCGTTCATCCCACCGGAGTTGTAGAACTGAGTGTTGACGACGGTCAGGATGTCCCTGGTGTTCAGCGCCAGTTGGAAGTACGCGCCCGAGGTGCTGTACATCCCGATGGTCTCCGGTGCCATGGTCAGTACGAAGCCGGAGCCGACCTTGCTCTGCAGGGTGTGCAGTGCCTGTGCCAGGTGGACGGGGTCGACACCGTTCTCCAGGTCGATGTCCACACCGTCGAAGCCGTAGCTCCGGATCAGGGCGGACGCACTGTTGGCGAAGCTGTCGGCGGTAGCGGAGCTGTTCACCGTGACGGTGCCGTTCTGGCCGCCGACCGAAAGCACGACCCGCTTGCCCGCCGCGTGCTCGGCGGCGATGTCGGCCCTGAAGTCCGCGTCGGTGTAGCCGCCCAGCCTGCTCGCGAGCGCCGGGTCCAGGGTGAAGCCGATCGCACCGGGAGTACCGGTCGCGTCCGCGAAGGAGACCGCGATGATGTCGTAGGCGCTCTGCACGTCGCGCAGCCGCTGCACGGTGGCGCCGTTGTCGAAGTTCTGCCAGTAGCCGGTCAGCAGGTGCGCCGGGAGGGGTCCGCTCGGCGGGGTGGCGGACCCGCTCGGTGGGGCGCTGCCGGTCGGCGACGAACTCGGGGAGGAGCTCGGCGCCGGACTGGAGCTGCCGCTCGGGGCCGAGGTGGGGCTGCTGCTCGGGCTGCTGCTCGGCCCGCCGGGCGACGAGGACGGCGAGGACGGCGAACTCGACGGGGAGGAGGAGGTGCTCGGGGCCGGCGTCGGGGAGGAGGTACCCGCAGGGCCGGTCAGCGCGATGTCGTCCGCGCCGTAGGCGCCCTGGCCGTACCAGCCGTGCACGTACACCGTGACGGTGCTGGTGCTGGCGCCGGTGGTGAAGGTCGTGCCGAGCTGGTTCCAGCCGTTCTGGCTGGACCAGGTGGAGGGGTCCGTGCCGCCGGTGCCGCTCACACCCAGGTAGACGTACGGGCCCTGGACCCAACCGCTCAGCGTGTAGCGGGTGTTGGGCAGCACGCTGACGGTCTGCCGGCAGTCGGCGGTGTCCGAACCGCCCGGAATCCCCTGCAGGGCGTACGAGCCGGAGCGCGCCGGGGAGGAGACCGCGCTCGCGGTGCCGGTACAGCTCCAGCCGGCGAGCGTGCCGGTCTCGAAGCCGCCGTTGGCGACGAGGTCGCCGACCGCCGCGCCGGCGCTGCCCGTGAACAGCGCGAGGCCGCCGCCGGCCAGGGCGAGCGCGGTGGTGCCGGCCGCGAGGGCCGTGGGGAGAGTGCTTCGGCGGCGCCGGTGGGACGGCGGCTGCAGCGTACGGGCCATGGAGGCGCTCCGTGGGAAGAGGGGAGCCGCCGCGGTGGGGCGCGACGGTTCCGTGTGGGGGAGGGTGGTCCGCGGTAGGGCTGTCGGGGGCGGGGTCGGTACGCGCCGCCGTCCGCCGCCCTCACACAGAAAGCTGGACTAGACCAATGGCGGGCGTCAAGCATCCGGAACCCGTCTTACGGCCCGGTTAAGGAACCGGTGACCGTTCCGTGTCCACGGCGGCCGCGACCGCGTCGGGGCCGCCCGCGACCGCAGCCACATCGGATCCACATAGGGCCGAGGGTTTCTGTTCACTCTTGTGACAGGTTCGCTACGTGCGGCTTTACCTTCGTGCACCCGTGCGGGAGTAGGCTGCGGCGGGGGTTTTCAGTCGCACCGGGGGACCAAGCACGGAGGGGCCGAACGTCATGGGTCTGCGCGATGTGGTCGAGCGCACGCCGGGTCTGCGCAGCCTGCTGGACAACGCATACCGGCTCTACGGCCGCCGGGTCGAGGTGCACCTCGACAACACCCCGCACCACATCGGGGTCATCCTGGACGGTAACCGCCGCTGGGCGAAGGCGACCGGCGGGACCACCGAGTACGGGCACCAGCGCGGGGCGGACAAGATCAGCGAGTTCCTGGGCTGGTGCGACGAGACGCACGTCAAGGTCGTCACGCTCTGGATGCTCTCCACCGACAACCTCTCCCGCCCGGCCGAGGAGCTGGTCCCGCTGCTCGGGATCATCGAGGACGCGGTCCGCGGGTTGGCCGAGGCCCGCCGCTGGCGGGTCAACCCGGTCGGCGCGCTCGACCTGCTGCCCGAGCACACCGCGGAGGTGCTCAAGCAGGCGGCCCAGGCCACCGAGCACGTCCAGGGCGTCACCGTCAACGTCGCCGTCGGCTACGGCGGCCGGCACGAGATCGCCGATGCCGTCCGCTCGCTCCTCCAGGAGCACGCCGGCCGGGGTACCTCGATCGAGGAATTGGCCGAAATCCTCACCGTCGAGCACATCGCCGAACACCTCTACACCACCGGCCAGCCCGACCCCGACCTGATCATCCGGACCTCCGGCGAGCAGCGTCTGTCCGGCTTCCTGCTCTGGCAGAGCGCCCACAGCGAGTTCTACTTCTGCGAGGCGTACTGGCCGGCCTTCCGCAAGGTCGACTTCCTCCGCGCGCTGCGTGACTACCAGCTGCGCCACCGCCGACTGGGCCTGTGACGGACGTCGGTTCCAAGCCGCCGGGGCGCTGAATCGAGTTCAGATCGTCTGCCCGTGAGGCGTTCGGGTAAACGTTCGTCGACAATGATCCGTCAGTTCCGTGCGGCGGGAATGCACCACGGTTCGCCTGGGAATACCCCAGTCAGACCGGTACCCCGGCCACCGGGGTCGCGGGGACCGGCTTGCCGCGGGTGACGCTGGGTCATCCGCTCGGGAGGCCTAGTGGTCAGTACCAAGAGCCGCCGGACACCAGACCGGCGCACGTACGTTCTCGACACCAGCGTGCTCCTGGCCGACCCGTTCGCCATGACGCGCTTCGAGGAGCACGAGGTGGTCCTCCCGGTGGTCGTGGTCACCGAGCTGGAGGCCAAGCGGCACCACCCGGAGCTGGGCTACTTCGCCCGCCAGGCGCTGCGCCTGCTGGACGACTACCGCATCCGCCACGGCCGGCTCGACGAGCCGATCCCGGTGGGCGACTTCGGCGGCACCATCCGGGTCGAGCTCAACCACTCCGACCCCTCCGCGCTGCCGGCCGGGTACCGCTCGGGCGGAGGCGAGGCGGACACCCGGATCCTGGCGGTCGCCCGCAATCTGCAGGCCGAGGGCTACGACGTCACCGTGGTCTCCAAGGACCTGCCGCTGCGGATCAAGGCCAGCTCGGTCGGGCTGTTGGCCGAGGAGTACCGCGCGGAGCTGGCGATCACCTCGGGCTGGACCGGGATGTCCGAGCTGCATGTGTCCGGCGACCAGGTGGACGCCCTGTTCGGGGCGGGCCACGACGTCGCGGTGGACATCGACGGTGCCGAGGAACTGCCCGTGCACACCGGTCTGGTGCTCACCTCGGAGCGCGGCCGGGCGCTCGGCCGGGTGGCGCAGGACGGCCGGGTGCGGCTGGTCCGGGGGGACCGCGAGGCGTTCGGGCTGCGGGGCCGCAGCGCCGAGCAGCGGGTGGCCCTGGAACTGCTGCTCGACCCCGAGGTCGGCATCGTCTCGATGGGCGGCCGGGCGGGCACCGGCAAGTCCGCGCTGGCGCTCTGCGCCGGCCTTGAGGCGGTGCTGGAGCGGCAGCAGCACCGCAAGGTGATGGTGTTCCGTCCGCTGTACGCGGTCGGCGGGCAGGAGTTGGGCTACCTGCCGGGCACCGAGGCCGAGAAGATGGGGCCGTGGGCCCAGGCGGTCTTCGACACCCTGTCCGCGGTCACCACCCCGGACGTGATCGAGGAGGTGATCGCCCGGGGGATGCTGGAGGTGCTGCCGCTGACCCACATCAGGGGGCGGTCGCTGCACGACGCGTTCGTGATCGTGGACGAGGCGCAGTCCCTGGAGCGGAACGTCCTGCTGACCGTCCTGTCCCGGATCGGCCAGGGTTCGCGGGTGGTGCTCACCCATGACGTGGCCCAGCGCGACAACCTGAGAGTCGGGCGGTACGACGGCGTGGTCGCGGTGGTGGAGAAGCTCAAGGGCCACCCGCTGTTCGCACACGTCACACTCACCCGCTCCGAGCGCTCGCCGATCGCCGCCCTGGTGACGGAGATGCTGGAGGACATCCAGCCCTGAGACCGGCACGAGCCGAACGGAGCGCCGACCCGGGGCGCCCTGAGGCGAACGGGTGGTCAATGACACGCCACATCGGGGCAAATCACCCTAGAACGGGATCAAGGGACCTGCTGCATAGCGGCAGGTCCCTTGGCTGTCACCACATCTGACTGTCCCTTCTCTGGAGTACCGGCAAACCCGCTGCTCGCGGGAATTGTGAGATGCGCCACGCAACCGGGAATTGCGTAGACACGCCCTGGTGCGGCATGGTGAGGGTTCTGTCAGGCCCCGCATACGGCACAACTCGCCCGGCAACTCCGGTCGGCGGGCGGACAACTGAACACCGCTTGAGCCGTATGCCGCCCGATCCACACGCCTGTCCGACTCGGTCTCGGCCCGGCGCCGGGCCCGAGTCTCCCGTGACCAGCACCTGTGGAGACCAGCGCCAAGGGGCATGTTGCGTCCGAACGGTCACGCGCGGGCGATGCTGGAAGGAAACCATGTGACTCGGATCTCGGTCCGGGGAGTCGCTGTGGCCTCTGCCACCGCGGTCACCGCTGTAGGTGCCGTCGTCGGCGTGGCGTCCGGTAGCGAGGGCAAGAACACCCAGACGGTCGACGTCGCAGGTGCCACCCTGCTCGCCGACGTCCCGACGGGCGCTCACGCACAGACCGTCAGTGACAACTTCAAGCAGCAGGCCACCGCTCAGGAGGCAGCCGCCGACCAGGCCGCGCAGGAAGCCGCCGCCAAGAAGGCCGCCGACGAGGCCGCGCGCCAGAAGGCCGCCGCCGACGCCCAGGCGAAGGCCGACGCGGAGAAGGCCGCCAAGGCCGCCGAGGAGAAGCGGCAGGCCGACGAGGAGGCCGCGAACCGCGCCAAGGCGCGGACCGAGATGGCCGCCGTCGTCGCCACCGACCCCGGCTCGGTCCAGGCGATGGCCGCCTCGATCATCGGCGACTCCGGTCAGTTCCAGTGCTTCAGTCAGATCGTGAAGCGCGAGAGCGGCTGGGACTACACCGCGACCAACGCGAGCTCCGGTGCGTACGGCCTGGTCCAGGCGCTGCCGGGGTCGAAGATGGCCTCGGTCGGCTCGGACTGGCGGACCAACCCCGCGACCCAGATCAAGTGGGGCCTGAACTACATGAACGACCGCTACGGCTCGCCGTGCGGCGCCTGGTCCTTCTGGCAGGCGCACCAGTGGTACTAGGAGCGCAGCTGCCTCGCTGAGAGGCCCCCGGCCATGGTCGGGGGCCTCTCAGCGTTCCGCGGGCTCTGAGGTCCTGAGTGCGCCGGGGCCGGACACGCCGTGGGCCGGAAAGCTGCGGGCCGCGCCGCCCAGCGCTGCGCTGACCATGACGCCGGTGGGCGGTGCGGTCCAGATGCGGACGCGGGGGCCGGGGAGGGTCCTGGTTTGCCCCGGCACCGGCCGGTCCGCCGACAGTTGGCCTTCTGTTACACCCGACCCCTCCCCGTGGAACCGCGGTCCGAAACCGCTGAATTATCCGATATTGAGATAGTTTCTACCGCTGTGACATTGGAGATTCCCCGCGCTCACCTCGCTCCAACGGCGAACCCGAGCCGTTCGGGCGGGTAGCGTCGTCCCTGACAGCCGTGACGGGGACGACCCACGGCGTAGCAAGAGCCGATCGGGGAGCGGTGTGTCGAAGGTGGCGCGGGGCGCAAGAGTGCTCGCGGTGTCGGGGGCTGGAGCCCTCGCCTCGCGACTGGTGGCGGCACTGGCGGAACGGCGCCGGGCCGTCCGCGCCGCGGAGGAACAGGTAGCGGACCCGGACGACCTCCTGCTGTCCATGGAGCAGGTCCCGGCACCTCGTTCCCCGCTGCCGGACGGATCCGAGCGGCGCTCCGGGGCCGAGCGGATCCAGGCACCGTACGGCCGTGAAGCCGTCGTACCGGGCCGTCCGGCGAACCCGGTCGACGCGGTGCCGTGGACGCTGCGGGTGGCGGCCGAGTCCACCTGGCGGCTGCTGCTGCTCGCGGCGGCCCTCTACCTGCTCTTCCGGGTGGTGGACATGCTGCGGCTGGTCGCCTTCGCGGTGCTGGCCGCGTTGCTGATCTCCGCGCTGCTGGAGCCGACGGTCTCCTGGCTGCGGCGGCACGGAGTGCCCCGCTCGCTGGCGGCGGCGGCGACCTTCCTCAGCGGGCTGGCCGGGATCGGACTGGTCGGCTGGTTCGTGGTCTGGCAGGTGTCCACCAACCTCAACTCGGTCACCGGGAAGGTCCAGGCCGGTGTCAACCAGCTGCGCGAGTGGCTGGTCACCGGGCCGCTTCACCTGACCCAGCAGCAGATCAACGACTTCGCCAAGCAGATCACGAACGCGATCGGCACCAACTCGGACCAGATCACCTCGGCCGGGTTCACGGGTGTGACGATAGCGGTCGAGGTGCTCACCGGCGTCCTGCTGGCCGCCTTCACCACCTTCTTCCTGCTCTACGACGGCGCCCGGATCTGGAGCTGGCTGCTGCGCGGCCTGCCCCGGCACTCCCGTTACGCGCTCGCCGGTGCGGGCCCGAAGGCGTGGGCGACCCTCACCGCGTACGTGCGCGGCACCGTGTGCGTGGCCTTCATCGACGCGCTCTGCATCGGTATCGGCATCCAGCTGCTGGGCGTACCGCTGGCGATGCCGCTGGCGGTGATCGTCTTCCTCGGAGCGTTCGTGCCGCTGGTCGGCGCACTGGTCACCGGCACCATCGCGGTACTGATCGCACTGGTGACGCAGGGGCCGTTCATCGCACTGATGGTGCTGGTCGTGCTGGTCGCGGTGCAGAACATCGAGGGGCACCTGCTCCAGCCGCTGATCCTCGGCCGTGCGGTCCGGGTGCACCCGCTGGGTGTGGTGCTCGGCGTGGCGGCCGGCTCGATCATCGGTGGGATCGGGGGCGCGATCGTGGCCGTCCCGCTGATCGCGGTGACCAACACCGTCGTCTCCCACCTGCGCCAGCGCAACGCGGCCGGCCAGCAGGTCTTCGAGGCCCTCGAAGCCGCTCGCGGGGCGGCCGAACGGTAGGGCCGTACCGCCGGGGGCGCGGGCAGCGCCCTGCAGGCCGCCTCCAGCGGTACGGAGGCTCATCCAGGAGAACGCGGAAGGCCCTGCCGGACGATGTGTCCAGCAGGGCCTTCCGCGTTGTCGCGTGCGTCAGAGCGCAGCCAGGACGGCCTCGGAGTCGAGGGTCGCGGCAACGGCCTGGACGACGGCGGCGATCTTCATCGACGCCTGGACGGTCGCGGCGTCCACGCCCGCCTTGCGCAGGACCTGCTCGTGCGAGTCGAGGCACTGGCCGCAGCCGTTGATCGCGGAGACCGCGAAGCACCACAGCTCGAAGTCGGCCTTCTCCACGCCCGGGGTGCCGATGATGTTCATCCGCAGCCCGGCGCGCATGGTGCTGTACTCGTCGTTGGAGAGCAGGTGCAGCGTCCGGTAGTAGACGTTGTTCATGCCCATGATCGAGGCGGCACCCTTGGCGGCGGTGTACGCCTCCGGGGTCAGGTTCGCCTTGGCCTCGGGCTCCAGCTCACGCAGCACGGCGGCGCTCCGGGTGGCCATGGCGCAGGCCAGCACGGTGCCCCAGAGCTGCTGGGCGGGGAGCTCGGAGTTGCCGATGACCGCGCTCAGGTTGAGCTTGAGGTCCTTGGCGTAGTCCGGCAGGGCCGCCTTCAGTTCGTCGAGGGCCATGATCAGCCGGCCAGCAGGGCCTGGGCGTCGAGGGTCTCCTCGCCCTTGTTCCAGTTGCAGGGGCACAGCTCGTCGGTCTGCAGGGCGTCCAGCACCCGCAGGACCTCCTTGGGGTTACGGCCGACGGAACCGGCGGTCACCATGGCGAACTGGACCTCGTTGTTCGGGTCCACGACGAAGACGGCGCGCTGGGCCAGGCCGTCGGCACCCTCGACGCCGCAGGCGCGCATCAGGTCGTGCTTGACGTCGGCCAGCATCGGGAAGGGCAGGTCACGCAGGTCCTTGTGGTCCTTGCGCCAGGCGTGGTGGACGTACTCGGAGTCGCCCGAGACGCCGAGGATCTGGGCGTCACGGTCGGCGAACTCCTCGTTCAGCTTGCCGAACGCGGCGATCTCGGTCGGGCAGATGAAGGTGAAGTCCATCGGCCAGAAGAAGACGATCTTCCACTTGCCCTCGTAGGTCTTGTGGTTGATCTGCGCGAACGCGTTCGCGGCGTCCAGGTCGACGCAGGCGTTGAGTTCGAACTCGGGGAACTTGTCACCGATCGTGAGCACGTTCGCTTCTCCTGTGTGATGCGATTGAGGGGAGGACCGTCCGGATTGCGGACGGATCCCAGCCTGACACACCGCTCACTGATCGGGGAAATAGCTAGACTCGATTCATCTGATCGGAGAGAGCTATCAGTATCTTGCATCACCCCAAGTCCCGCACCCCGACCATCGCCCAGCTCAAGGCCTTCCTGGCGGTCGTCGAGCACCGGCACTTCCGCGATGCGGCCACCGCTGTGGGCCTCAGCCAGCCGGCCCTCTCCGGAGCGGTCGCGGCGCTGGAGGAGACGCTCGGATCACAGTTGGTCGAGCGCACGACGCGGAAGGTCATCATCACACCGCTGGGGGAGCGGGTGGCAGAGCACGCGCGCCGGGTGCTCGCCTCGCTGTACGACCTCACCGAGGAGGTGGAGGCGGCCCGTCGCCCGTTCACCGGTCCGCTGCACCTCGGCGTGATCCCGACCGTCGCCCCGTACCTGCTGCCCGCCGTGCTCAGGCTGGTCCGCCGCAGCTACCCCGACCTGGACCTGCACGTCCACGAGCAGCGCACCCCCTCGTTGCTGGAGGGACTCGCCGCCGGTCGGCTCGACCTGCTGCTGCTCGCGCTCCCGGCCGGCGGGGCGTCGCCCACCCGCGACATCCCGCTGTTCGACGAGGACTTCGTGCTGGTCACCCCACCCGACCACGAGCTGGCCGGGCGCACCGGCGTACCCCGGGACGTGCTGCTCGACCTCGACGTGCTGCTGCTGGAGGAGGGCCACTGCCTGCGTGACCAGGCGCTGGACATCTGCCGCGAGGTCGGTGCCGACACCTCGGGCGGCTCGACCAGGGCCGCCGGGCTCTCCACCCTGGTCCAGCTGGTCGCCGGAGGACTCGGCGTCACCCTGCTGCCCGCCACCGCCCTGGACGTCGAGGCTGGTCGCACCGACCGGCTGGCCACCGTGCGCTTCGCCGATCCGGCCCCCGGCCGCCGGATCGGCCTCGCCACCCGCCCCGGCTCGGCGCGCAGTGGCGAGTACGAACGCTTCGCCGCCTCGTTGCGCGAGGCGCTGTGCGACCTGCCGGTCCGCATCGTGTCGTGACCCGGCGGTCCACCGGGGCCGTTCGAGCGGCTCCGCCGACGGGTACTCAACCCATGTGCCGTGCCGATCGGTTGAGGGGTGGCCGCCATGTACGTCGCCAGGATCGGGATCGAGAACATCGGGGGCTTCCAGGGCGAACGCAGCCTCGACCTGGAGCTGACCAGGCCCGACGGCTCGCACGCCGGCTGGACGGTGTTCGCCGGGCCGGGCGGCTCGGGCAAGACCGCGCTGCTGCACGCCGTCGCCCACGCGCTCGGGCACGGGCCCGGCGACCCGTCCTGGCTGGGCGAGGGCGAGGTGCGGATCACCGGCGCCGGGGCGGACGAACTGTGCTGGCGGCTCAGCCGGACCGAAGGTGGCTGCACCGAGCACCGTTCGGACCCCGCCGCGGGCGCCGGGGCCGTCGCCACCCGCCTCCACGGCTCGGCCGGCCTCGCCGCCGGCCTGCACTGGCTGGCCGGGCAGCGCGGCAACTCCTCACTCGCACTGCTCGGCGACGGACTGCTGCCCGACGGCCACCGCATCGCCCGGATCGACCCGGACGGCCTCTGGGTCACCCGGGGCGGCAACACCCTGCCGGCGGCCGCTCTCGGAGAGGGCGTCAGGAGCGTCCTCGCCCTCGTCCTCGACCTGCTCAGGAGCGCCCAGGCGGCCGATCCGGACGAGGAGTTGGTGATCGACGGCGAACCGCCCATCGCCCCCGCGCCCGGCCTGGCCCTGATCGACGAGGCCGAGGCCCACCTCCACCCCGCGCGGCAGCAGTGGCTCGGCGATTGGCTGGTCGCGCACTTCCCCGAGGTCCAGTTCCTGGTCACCACCCACAGCCCCTACATCTGCCAGGCAGCCGACCCCGGCGGCCTGGTCCGCCTGCCCGGCCCCACCGAGCAGGCCCCGCCCTACGTCCTGGACGAGGACCTGCACCAGCGCATCGCCTACGGCAGTGGCGACGACGTCGCGCTCACCGAGCTCTTCGCCCTGCCCAGCGCCCACTCCCCGCAGGCCGAGGAGGAACGGCAGCTGCTGATCGCGCTGGAGCGCAAGCTGTACACGGGCAAGGCCTCCAAGGCCGACATCGCCGAGTACCACGCACTCGGTGCCCGCCTGGGCAGTCCGCTCACCGCCCGGGTCGACGAGGCCCGCTCACGACGAGGCGGCAACAGGTGATCCCGCTCCAGCGCCCGCCGCTGCGCGGCAGACTGGCCGCCGAGCTGACCCGGCGCACCGAGGGGCTCCGCATCTCCGGGGCGACCACCGCCACCGGACGGGCGGCCTGGCGCGACGCCCGGGACACCAAGGCCCGGCTGCGCACCCTGCTGCACGGGATGGCCCCCGGTCTGGTCCGCTGCATGTACTGCGGCGACAGCCTCGGCACCGACATCGACCACTTCGAGCCGATCGCCCGCGCCCCGCTGCGCACCTTCGACTGGCACAACCACCTGCTCGCCTGCGCCTACTGCAACAGCAACCTCAAGCGCGACCAGTTCCCCTGCGACCCCGTCACCGGTGCCCACCTGCTGATCGACCCCTCCCGCGAGGACCCCGCCGACCATCTGCTGCTCTATCTGGAGTCCGGCGCCTACCAGGGACTGACGGCCAAGGGCCACACCACCATAGACGTGTTCGGCCTCAACTCGCGCGGCGAACTCGTCCGGGGGCGGCGACTGGCCTTCACCGTGGTCAAGGCGCTGCTGCGGGAGTGGCGCCAGCAGAGCGGCGTGTCCCCGGCGACCGCACGGGAGTTGGCGGACGCCCTCGCGATGCTCTGGCAGGCCGACGTGTTCCGCGCGGTCGTCCGCCTCGCCCGGACCCCGTCCCTCGCCGAAACCGTCCTCGGCACGGACGCCCATGCGGCGCTCGGGCAACTGGCCTGCCTGGACGAGCGGTTCACCTGACCGGCCGGGGCGCCTGGGGCGCGGTCAGCCGTAGGCCTTCGGCGCGTGCAGCCCGCGCAGCTGCCGCGCCCCGGCCGGCTCAGCAGCCGCGCCCGGACGGCCGGGGGAGCCGCTGCTCGAACCAGACGACCTTGCCCGCGCCGAGCCTGGTCGCGCCCCAGCGGTCCGCGCACCTGGCCACTATCTGCAGCCCCCGCCCCCGTTCGTCCTCCGGTCCGACCCGCTGGGCCCGGGGCAGGACGGGACTGTCGTCCCCGACCTCGCAGCGCAGCACCGACGTCCGGACCAGCCGCAGGGTGACCGGCCGGGTGGCGTGCTGGATGGCGTTGGTGACCAGTTCGCTGACCATCAACTCGGTGTTCTCGGCAAGCGGTTCGAGTCCCCAGCGGCGCAGCGCGTGCCCGGCCAGGCGGCGTGCCCGGCCGGGCGTCTCGTGCCGGGGCTGGAGGTACCAGTACGCGACGTCCTCGGCCGGGATGCCGTCGAAGGCGGCGGCCAGCAGCGCGATGTCGTCGGCCCGGTCGCCGGGCGGGAGGATCCGCAGCGCCTCCTGGCAGAGCTGCTCGGGCGAGCGCGGGTCCGTGTTGCCGAGGCGGCTGCGCAGCACCTCCAGGCCGGTGCCGATCGGGCGGCGCCGGGATTCGACCAGTCCGTCGGTGAAGAGCAGCAGCGCGGAGCCGGGCGGTGCGGGCAGCTCGACCGACTGGAAGTCGACCCCACCGACCCCGATCGGCGCGCCGGGCTCCAGGTCGAGCAGCTCGCTGCGGCCGTCCGGATGGATCAGGACGGGCGGTACATGTCCGGCGTTGGCCAGCACCACCCGGTTCGCGATCGGGTCGTAGACCGCGTACACGCACGTGGCCAAGTGCTGTTCGTGGCCCAGTCGTTGGGCCTGTTCGTCGAGGTGGTAGAGCACTTCGTGCGGCGGCAGGTCGAGGGCGGCCAGGGTCTGCGCGCTGGTGCGCAGCTGGCCCATGATCGCGGCGGAGGTCAGTGAGTGGCCCATGACATCGCCGACGATCAGCGCCATCCGGTTGCCCGGCAGTGGCACCGAGTCGTACCAGTCGCCGCCGACCTGGGCGCCGCTCTCACCGGGCAGGTAGCGGTGCGCCAGCCGGACGCCGTGCCGCTGCGGCAGATGGGCGGGCAGCATGCTGCGCTGCAGCTCGTCGGCGATCTCCCACTCGCGGGAGTAGCGCAGCGCGGTGTCCACCGCGAGCCCGGCCTGGGTGGCCAGGTGGGTGGCGGTGGCGGTGTCCGCGAGATCGAAGGCGGTCGCGGCGTCGAAGGCGGCCGTCACCGGGTCCGCCACGACGGGTTGCTGGGCCGGGACCTTGCCCGGCCGGCGGATCAGCAGCAGGAGTCCGAGCGCCGCCTTCCGGCCGCGCAGCGGCAGGGCGAGCAGCGCCGTGCCCGCCGCCAGCCGGGCCATCGTACGGGCGCCGTACAGCTCCTCCAGCAGCGGGCGCAGCCCGGCGGCGGACGGGGTGCCCAGGACCACCGGACCGGACGGCAGCTGCTGGCGGAGCGTTCGGGCGAGCACTCCGTCCGGCTCCACGCGGAGGACGGGCGAGCAGCGGCCGAGCCGGGTGCCGTGGGCGTGGTGGATCCGAAGGGCGGTCGGGCAGCCCGGGTCGCGTTCGAGGTTCGGCAGCGGGTCGCGCAGGTGCACCACGGCGGCGTCGGCCAGTGCCGGGACCACGACCCGCCCGAGGTTGCGCAGGGTCGCCGTCAGGTCGAGCGAGCTGTTGATCCGCCGGGCGGCGCTGTCCAGGTACGCCAGTCGCTCGGCGATCGGCCGGCGTCCGGCCGGGGTCTGCGGCGGGATGGTGGTGGCGGGCGGTGCGGGCGGGGGAATGGTCATGGGCGTCATCGAGGGTGGCGAGCGGCGCTGGATGGGCACGGTGGGCGGCTGCCCGGTTTGGGGCTGGTAGTGGTCGCGCACGGGCTGCCCGTTCCGGTGGTCGTAGGGGTCTGGGGGAGTTCAGCGATCCGGTGGCCGATCGTTCGTGCTTCTCGATGTGTCCCGCGGGCGGTGGGCCCCGCGGGTGGTGGATCCCCGGTCGATGGGCCGCGGGCGCCGGGCCGCGGCCGGGTGCCTCGCAGCCCGGCCCGCCGGTGGATCCACCGCGGTCGTCAGCCGGTCCGCCGACACCGCAGGAACAGTTGCTCCTCCGGCGGCAGGGTGGTGCTCGCGGGGGCGTACGGGTGGCCCGAGTGTCCCTCGACCGTGAAGCCGGCCTCGGCCAGCGTCTGCTCCAGCTCCTCGCGCAGGTAGCCGCTGATCCTGATTTCGTGCCCGAGGAAGGGCAGCGGCGCGTAGTCGAGGTCGGCCTCCACCATGCCGAGGGCCAGCAGCCCCCCGGGCCGCAGCAGTTCGCGGATCCGGGCCAGCACCACCGGTATCTCGTCCTGGGGCAGCAGGATCAGCGAGAAGAAGGCCGCCGCGGCGGCGAGGCTGCCCGCTGCCTCCGGGCCCAACTCCGGTACGCCCCAGGCGTGTACGGCGCGCGGCGTGGCCAGGTCGTACATGTCCATCCGGTGGTACGCGGCCGCCGGGACGGTGTGGCGGGCCAGTGCGAGCATCCCGTCGGAGAGATCGACCCCGGTCACCCGCAGGCCGCCCTCGGAGAGCTGGCGGATGGTCGGATCCCCCGTGCCGCAGCCGATGTCGAGGACGGGTGCACCGGGCTCAAGTTCGGCCAGCAGCCAGTCGCCGCACTCCAACTGGCCGGCCTTGGCGGGGAAGACCTCGCCGTAGCGGGCGCCGATGGTGTCGAAGGCCACCGCCTGCAGCGCACGCTCGGTACGGCGCCGGCTCTCCTGTTGACCGGCGTCGTGGCCGGCGCGGTCGTCCGCGTGCGGGTCGGTCTGCCGGGTGGTCGGCCGACCGGTCTGCCGGTCGGTCGTACGGCCGGAGTTCCGGGCGGCCGCGTGGTCGGTCTGCCGGGCGGCCGTATGGTCGGCCCGCTGGTCGGCGGAGGCGGGCCCGCGGCTCTGGGCGGGATCGGATATCTGTCCGGTCGTCACGATTTCGAGGCACCTTTCCACCCTGGCCGCAGCACGGCCGCAGGACCGGCGGCCGCCCTCGGCCCCCGGCCTCGCCACCTGCTGCGGTCCGCCACGCTCCCGCGTCACTGTGCTGCCTGTTGCCCTGCTGGTTCCGTGTCCCGCTACTCGCTGTCGTGCCTGCCGGCGCGCCGGGCTTCCCCGCTCCAGCCCCCGCTCCGTCCGTTTTCCTCCCGGCAGTGCTTCGGGCACACTGCACTGGCCTTTGAGAATAGGCGTGATCACTCGGCCATGGGATCCCTTTCCGGCCAACTCGTCCTCACCGGGACGAATTTGGCCGGGATCGTGGGAGCACATCGGGGCAGGAGGGGGTGGTGCGGGCAGCTGCCCCGCGCCGCACAGTTCACTGAGCGCCGCGCCTCTGACCTGCGGAGACGCGATTGACGGCGGCGTTTATCGAACGTCAATCGGCGTCTGTCAGAGTTCTTTCAGCGCCGGGGAAGCGTCAGGGCGTTCCCGCAGCCGGGGGGCTGCGGGAACGCCGACGACACGGGGGAACTGACGCACGGGGGATCTCCTGTCGGGGGACGGAGATTACGGCGCAGGGGGAGCGGAGGGCTCGGTGTGCTGCTGCTCGATGAGGTCCCGCAGGGGGAGGGCCTCGGGCACACCGAGCCGCGTGAAGATCGAGTGCGCCTCCTGGAGACAGGCCAACCCACGTGCGGGCTGTCCCAACTCCAGGAGCGCCTCACCCAACGCCGCGTTCGCCAGGCCCTGGCAGTAGGCGGCATCCAGCTCCTGCGCGATCGCCAGCGCCTCCTCCGCCGCCTCGGCGGCTTCCGGAGGCTGACCGTCCGCCAGCAGGCAGGGCGCCAGCCTCGCCAGTGAGTAACCCTCCCAGATCCGCCGCTGGTCGGACTGGTACAGCCGGTGCGCCTCCCGCAACTGCGCCGCGGCCTCCCCGGGCGACCCGGTGGACCGCAGCACCACGCCGAGCTGGTACAGCGTGTCCGCCAGACACGGCGTGTTGCCCGACGAGCGCGCCGCCTCCACGGCGGCCTGCGCGGAGCCGACGGCTTCGTCGTGCTGGCCCAGGTCGAGATGCGTCCGGGCAAGATTGCCCAACAGTCGCGCCTCGCTGATCCTGGCACCGAGGCTACGGCTGACCAGACGGGCCTCCTCAAGGAACGGAAGTGCCTCGGCGGGGCGGTCGGCCAGACTCAGAACGACGGCGAGCAGGTTGGCGACATTCGCCCGGAGATGCGTCTGGTCGTCCTTCCCCTGCAGGTCCAGACTGCGGCGGAAGGAGAGTTCCGCGTTGTGGTACTCGCCGGCGACGTGCTGGAGGAAGCCGAGAGCCAGTTGGATCCGCGCAAGGGCGGCATTGTCGGAGTTCGACCGGGCGTTGGCGTCGGCGGTGTCCAGGGCCACTCTTATCCGCTGCCCATGAGTTGGGTCCTCGACCAGACCGTTCAGGACGATGAGCAGGTCCACGGCAGGCCGCAGTAGCTGCAGGGGGCCTTGAACAGCAGCCTCGATGCTACTGAGCACCAGAGCGAGTTCCGACCGAAGCCAGTTCCGGGCAGCGTCACCTCCGCTGAAGGAGCAACCCGTGGAGACGGGTTGGTGAAGCGACTCCGTCAGCACGTCGTCGGGCTCGATCGCCTGGGCGGCATTCCGCATGGTTGCCACCAGTGAATCCAGCAGGCGGAGGAGAGCGGCGTGTTGAGCGGTGGTGTCCCGGAGCTTCTCGTTCTGTCGTTGGGCAAAGAGACGAAGCAGGTCGTGGTACCGATAGCGGCCGGGAGTAAAGCACTCCAGCATGTTGGCCTCTACCAAGGCTTCCGCAAGCTGCTCCGCAGCGTCCTCACTGACGCCGAGTAGATCTGTGACAGCGCTCAGGGGAAGGTCGGGAGCATCGATCAGAGAGAGCAGGCGGAAGGCGCGTGCCTCCTCCGTCTTCAGCTGCCCGTATCCGAGGCCAATGGTGGTTTCCACGGCCAGGTTGCCGAGCTGCAGCTCACTCAGCCGCCGCCGCTGATCCGCTAACCGACGGGCCAGATCGGAGACACTCCAGCGCGGGCGACTTGCCAGGCGGGCCGCAGCGATCCGGACGGCTAGTGGTAGGAGTCCGCACGCCCGGACGACAGCCAGTGAGGCCTCGGGCTCGGCCGCGACGCGCTGTTCTCCGACGATCGCGGAGAACAGTGCCAGTGCCTCCGCCGGGGTCAGCTCCTCGACGTCCACCAGGTGAGCTCCGGGCAGTTCTGCCAGTCGGGAACGGCTGGTTACCAGGACAGCGCTGCTGGACACGCCTGGGATCAGAGGTTTGAGTTGCTCGGCGTCCTTGGCGTTGTCCAGGAGGATGAGCATCCGTCGATCGGCAAGCAGTGACCGATACAGGGCAGATCGTTGTTCAAGTGCGTCAGGAGTTTCGGTGGCTCCCAGCGCGTAGAGGAAGTCGCCGAGCACCACAGCAGGGTCCGCAGGTGAAGCACCGGCACCACGAAGGTCGGTGTACAACTGGCCGTCCGGGAATTCCGACCGCAGACGGTGGGCGACATGAACTGCGAGGGTGGTCTTCCCGACCCCACCGATCCCGGCCAGTGAAGTGACGACGACGGCCTGCCCGGAGCCGCTGCCCAGCACACTCTGGAGCTCACTCACGAGCTCGGTACGGCCACTGAAGTCGGACACATCGGCCGGAAGTTGTGCCGGCGGTACGAAGGGCACGGCCTCATCGGCCGCGTTCGCTCTTGCGAATGATGAAGGGGCAGGCATGAGTGCGGGGTCGCCGGCCAGGATCCGGGAGTGAACCGACCCCAGGCCGGCTCCCGGTTCGACCCCCAGTTCCTCGATGAGCAGCTTGCGGGTGTCGCTGTAGACACCAAGTGCCTCTGCCTGGCGGCCGCAGCGGTACAACGCAAGCATCAACAGCTCACGGAGCCGTTCCCGTAGCGGGTGCTCGGCGGCAAGCGAGCTGAGTTCAGCAACGGTTTCCGAGTGGAGGCCGATCTCCAACGCGGCCGCACATCGCTCTTCCGCAGCGCTGATCTGGCGCTCGGTCAGGCGCATTCGCTGGGCTTCGGCGTAGGGTCCCGGGATGCCGGCCAGCGGGCGGCCGGCCCACCGAGAGAGAGCCGAGGCGAGGAGGCGGTGAGACTCGCGGAAGTCTCCGCTGGTCTTGGCGGTGGCGGCCGAGGCGAATTCGCTTTCGAACGCTGCCAGGTCAAGAGCTTCGGGGGGGATCCGCAGCGCATAGCCGTCGCTCACAGAGACCAGCAGCTCGGCGGGGGTACGTACTTCCCGGTGCGGTTCGATGACGGTTCGCAGCCGCGACACATAGGTTCGCAGCGCGGCCACTGCTTGCGGCGGAGGACGGTCACCCCATAGGCCGTCGACCAGATCCTGCGTTGCCACCGGCCGGCCGTGATTGAGCAGGAGCGCGACCAGAACCGCCTGCTGTTGTGGCGACCCGAGCGAGAGGGGTTGCTCTCCGCGCCAGGCTTGGACGGGACCGAGCACCTGGAAGCGCAGCGCATGCGACTTCCCCTGAAGCTCCATGAGATCCCCCGATGGCATTGATGTGCTTCCCGAGCGTCACGCTCCACGGTCTCGCGTGAGGCGCCAGCTTATGAGGAAGCGGGCAAACGTTGGAGAAGAAGACACGCCTCGGGGTGTTTATAAGACATTTAACGAACACTACGATACTTGGCTCGCGCCTTGACTCTCCGGTCGGGCCGAAGTGACCTGATGACCCGAAAGGCGGCTTTGATCCATGGCCGACAACACCACCACCAGCGCCGTTCCGACCGAGACTCCGCTGGTGCCCGAGCAGCCGGCGTCGGCCGAGCACACACTCCCGGCTGCTGACGCCCAGCCGATCCTCGACGTTCTCAATGGACTGGCCGAGCCTGAGCCCAACACTCAGGCGGTGCCGGCTCCTGACACTCAGCAGCCCAAGAAGGACGGTGGCTTCGAGCCGCTCGGAACCATCATCAACCGCCCGTAACCGGACAGTTCAGTGCCCTGCTCCGCCCTTCGCGGTGGTGCAGGGCATTTGTGTGCGGCCGGTCAGGGGCCGCCGACCGGCAGAGCCGCCCCGCCCGCGCCGCGAACGGCGGCAGGAAGGGCGGCTCAAAGACCGCTACACCGCTACTGCGCCGAGCGGACCCGCAGGTTGGTGATCAGCGGGCCGTCGGTGACCTCCGCGAAGAAGTCGTTGCCCTTGTCGTCGACGACGATGAAGGCCGGGAAGTCCTCGACCTCGATGCGCCAGACGGCCTCCATGCCGAGCTCGGGGTACTCCAGGACCTCGACCTTCTTGATGCAGTCCTGGGCGAGGCGGGCCGCGGGTCCGCCGATCGAGCCGAGGTAGAAGCCGCCGTGGGCGTTGCAGGCCTGGGTGACCTGCTTCGAGCGGTTGCCCTTGGCGAGCATGACCATCGAGCCGCCGGCCGCCTGGAACTGGTCGACGTAGGAGTCCATCCGGCCGGCCGTGGTCGGGCCGAAGGAGCCGGAGGCGTAGCCCTCGGGGGTCTTGGCCGGACCGGCGTAATAGACCGGGTGGTCCTTCATGTACTGCGGCATGCCCTCGCCGCGG
This sequence comes from Kitasatospora sp. NPDC032150, assembly GCF_055579945.1. Classification (NCBI taxonomy): domain Bacteria; kingdom Bacillati; phylum Actinomycetota; class Actinomycetes; order Kitasatosporales; family Streptomycetaceae; genus Kitasatospora; species Kitasatospora sp. NPDC032150. Next base: position 175,928 of record NZ_JBVIMH010000011.1, read on the forward strand.
TCCAGCCTCTCCTTGATCTTGGCGTGCGCGATGTCGCGCGCCACGACCAGGGTGCCGCTGAGCGAAAGCCGGGTCTTCACCGGGTACTTGGAGAGCTGCTCGCGGATCTGCGACATCGGCTGGTTCAGGTCGACCCGCACGACCTCGCCGTCGAGCTGCGAGTCCGTGGTCTCAGGCAGGTACTTGGCCGGCTCGGTCTCCAACTGCTCCAGGAAGACGCCCTCAGCGGTGATCTTGCCCAGCGCCTGGCGGTCGGCCGAGCAGGAGACGGCCATCGCGACGGGCAGCGAGGCGCCGTGCCTGGGCAGGCGGATCACCCGGACGTCGTGGCAGAAGTACTTGCCGCCGAACTGCGCACCGATACCGATCTTCTGGGTCAGTTCGAAGACCTTCTGCTCCAGCTCCAGGTCGCGGAAGCCGTGACCGGTCTTCGCGTCCCCACCGGTCGGCAGGTTGTCCAGGTAGTGCGCCGAGGCGTACTTGGCGGTCTTCAGCGCGAACTCGGCGCTGGTGCCGCCGACCACGATCGCCAGGTGGTAAGGGGGGCACGCGGCCGTGCCCAGCGAGCGGATCTTCTGCTCCAGGAAGGAGAGCATCGACGACTCGTTGAGGATCGCCTTGGTCTCCTGGTACAGGTACGACTTGTTGGCGCTGCCGCCGCCCTTGGCCATGAAGAGGAACTTGTACGCGTCGCCGTCGGTGGCGTACAGCTCGATCTGGGCCGGCAGGTTGTTGCCGGTGTTCTTCTCGTCCCACATGGTGACCGGGGCCATCTGCGAGTAGCGCAGGTTCAGCTTGGTGTACGCGTCGTACACACCGCGCGCGATGGCGGACTCGTCCGAGCCCGCGGTCAGCACGTTCTGGCCGCGCTTGCCCATGACGATCGCGGTACCGGTGTCCTGGCACATCGGCAGGATGCCGCCGGCCGAGATGTTGACGTTCTTCAGCAGGTCCAGCGCGACGAAGCGGTCGTTGGGACTGGCCTCGGGGTCGTCCAGGATGCGGCGCAGCTGGGCGAGGTGGGCCGGGCGCAAGTAGTGCGAGATGTCGTGCATCGCCTCGGCGGTGAGCAGCCGCAGGGCCTCCGGCTCGACCTGCAGGAAGGTTCGGCCCCCGGCCTCGAAGGTGCTGACGCCCTCGGAGGTCAGCTTGCGGTAGGGGGTGGTGTCCGCACCGAGCGGCAGGAGGTCGGAGTATTCGAACTCTGGCGTGGGAGCCATGGGGGAGGTCCTTAACTGATTCGGCTGCGACGACGAAGCACCCCCAAGGGTAGGCGGCGGACCGGGTGCCGGTGCGGGCAGGTGGGCCTGCGTGACGGGGGTCACGCGGATTGCGGCGGACCGGGCTGAACTGCCGTTCGGCCGGGGCCGTGATGGCTAGTCTTGGCCTGTGGACAACTCGTCGTCGCAGCAGGACAAGTCGCAGAACGGGCCGCAGGACAAGCCGTCTCCGCAGCAGGACCCGGGTCTGCCGCCCGTCTCCATGACCAAGCCCGAGCGATCGCCCGCACCCGAGCGGGGCCCCGCCCCGAAGCCGGCTCCGGCCCCCATCGACACCGCACCCGTCTCCGAGGTCGAGATGAGGGCCTCGGACGCCGACCGCGAGCGGGTCGCCGAACTGCTGCGCGACGCGTACGCGGAGGGGCGGCTCACGATGGAGGAGCACAGCGACCGCATCGAGGCGGCGTACGGGGCCAGGACGCTCGGCGATCTCGTACCGCTGACCCGGGACCTGCCCGCGCACCGGCCGATCTCGATGGAGAAGCCCCCGCTGCGGCAGCCGGAGGCGGGGCCGGAGCCGGCGCCGGCTCCCAGGCCGCCGGCCCGCCAGGAGGCGCCGACCATGGTGGCGGTCTTCGGCGGCGCGGAGCGCAAGGGGCGCTGGCGGGTCGGGCCGTATCTGCGCGCGGTGGCGGTGTTCGGCGGGGTGGAGATCGACCTCACGGACGCGGTGTTCGAGTCGCCGGAGGTGGTCATCGAGGTCACCGCGATCTTCGGTGGGGTGGAGATCCGGGTGCCGGAGAACGTGAGCCTGCACGGCGGGGGCGTCGGTATCTTCGGCGGTTTCTCGGTCCGCGAGCAGACGGCGGCCGATCCCTACGCGCCGGTGGTCCGGGTGAAGGGCGCGGCGGTGTTCGGCGGCTGTGAGGCAAGGCCGCGCCGGGGCAAGAAGCTGCGCGAGTGGGCGCGCAGGCAGCTCGACCGCTGACCGCCCCCTCGCGGAAGAGCAGAACATCCGTCCAGCCGGGCAGTTGGACCGCTGCCCGGCATTCGAATCCTCAACCACCCCACCGGCCAGGACAGTTGCCCACGTCCAGGCCGGTGCCGCCGTTCCGCGGCCTGGGGACGGACCGGGGTGAACCGTCAACGGGGCTTCCGGCACTCACCGTTGGGATGAGTGCAGTCCGTAGTCGGTCGGGTGCGTTGTGCATGAACCGGGATACTGCTGGGTAGTTCCTCCCGCACATCGTTTCTTGTACGGCTGTGACCCCGGAGACGGCAGACGCCGAAGCGGCCGAGGCCCGACGGGGTGAGCACGGGGCAGCCGGGCAGTGACGCGAGCCTTCCCCCGAGTCTCGAAACGTCGTAGGAGTAAGCCGTGCTGCATCCGATCGAGTCCAGCGTCCGTACCACCGTGATGATGGCGGGGCGACGCAGTCCCGCCGACCTGCTCGGCGCCGGGACGCAGCAGCTCGACCGCCCCGAGGACAGTCCCTGGCACACCGGAGCGGCCTGCCGCCGCGACGAGGCCGGACTGTTCTTCGCGCCTTCGAAGGAGCCCACCGCGGCCCGGCTCTCCCGGGAGCAGCAGGCCAAGCAGGTCTGCGCCCGCTGCCCGGTGCTGCTGGAGTGCCGGGAACACGCGCTGGTCCAGCCGGAGCCGTACGGGGTGTGGGGCGGGCTGACCGCGGCCGAGCGGCGCGTGGTGCTGGCCCGGCGGCGGCGCCGCGACGGCGAGTTGCGGGAGGCCCGGCGGGTGGGCGAGCAGCGGCGGATAGCGGGGTGAAACGGCCGGTGGGCCTCGGGAGACTCTCCCGAGGCCCACCGGCCGTTCTGCCGTCCGCTGCCGGAGCCGCCCGGCGGCGCGCCGTCGTCGGTCAGCGCCGTCGTCGGTCAGCGCCGTCGTCGGTCAGCGCCGTCGCCGGTCGGCGCCGCCGTCAGTTGGCGCGGTCGAAGTCGATCGCGCTGTAGGCCCGCAGCTTCGAGAGCTTGTGCACCGAGTCGATCTGGCGGATCGTGCCGCTCTTGGAGCGCATCACCAGCGAGCTGGTGGTGGCGGTCTCCTGGCGGTAGTGGACGCCGCGCAGCAGTTCGCCGTCGGTGATGCCGGTGGCGACGAAGAACACGTTCTCGCCGCTGACCAGGTCGTCGGTGCTGAGCACGCGGTCCAGGTCGTGGCCCGCGTCCAGTGCCTTCTGCCGCTCGGCCTCGTCCTTCGGCCACAGCCGGCCCTGGATGACGCCGCCCATGCACTTCATCGCGCAGGCCGCGATGATGCCCTCGGGGGTGCCGCCGACGCCCATCAGCAGGTCGATGCCGGTGCCCTCGCGGGCGGCCATGATGGCGCCGGCCACGTCGCCGTCCGAGATGAACTTGATCCGGGCGCCCGCCTCGCGGATCTCCCGGACCAGGCCGTCGTGGCGCGGGCGGTCCAGCAGGACCACGGTGACGTCCTCGACCGCGCTGCCCTTGGCCTTGGCCACCCGGCGGATGTTGACGGCCGGCGGGGCGGTGATGTCGACGAAGTCGGCGGCCTCGGGGCCGGCCACCAGCTTGTCCATGTAGAAGACCGCGCTGGGGTCGAACATGGTGCCGCGGTCGGCCACGGCCAGCACCGCGATGGCGTTGTTCATGCCCTTGGCGGTCAGCGTGGTGCCGTCCACCGGGTCCACGGCGACATCGCACTCGGCGCCGGTGCCGTCGCCGACCCGCTCGCCGTTGTAGAGCATCGGGGCCTCGTCCTTCTCACCTTCGCCGATGACGACCACGCCGTTCATCGAGACGGTGGAGACGAGGGTGCGCATGGCCTTCACGGCCGCGCCGTCGGCGCCGTTCTTGTCGCCTCGCCCGACCCAGCGGCCGGCCGCCATGGCGGCGGCCTCCGTGACCCGGACGAGTTCGAGGGCGAGGTTCCGGTCCGGAGCCTCCGGGGCGACCTCGAGGGATCGAGGGAGGTTGTGCGGGTGGGTGGTCATCGTCGTTACCTCTCTGTACGCGACGGCCAGTGAGCGCCCGACTACTTCCTGGTCGAACGCCGTGATGAGGGTGTTGCGATCGTATCTGGCTACGAGATGACTGTCTGTGGCGCCCACCGCCGCGACCTGCGATTCCGGGCGGGTTTGAGCCGTTTCCGCCTCGACGCGGACCCCGGGTGCAGGGTGCGGGGTCCCGATGGTTCACCATGAGGGGGTGGCAGGCAACAGCAGCATGAAGGGCCGGCAGACGGTACGGGACATGGTCCTGTCGATGGCGGCTATCGGTGTCGTGGTCGCGGTGGGATACCTGTTCCTCCCGCACGGCGGTGGCGACGGCGTACACGTCGTGGACTACCGCTCCTCGCTCGCCTCGGCGAAGCGTGCCGCTCCCTACCCGCTGCTGGGGCCCGAGGGCCTCTCCGACAAGTGGCGGGCCACCTCGGTGGAGTACGGCCAGGACGCCAAGGGCAACGCCACCTGGCACCTGGGCTTCGTCACCCCGTCCGGTGACTACGCGGCCATCGAGCAGAGCAACGGCGCCCGGGACCAGGTCATCGAGAACGCCGTGGCCGGCGCCAAGTCGGACGGCAACGCCACGGTCGGCGGCAAGCAGTGGGAGCGCTACCAGGGCAGCCAGTACCGCGGCCTGACCGTCCAGACCGGCAGCGCCACCACGGTGGTCACCGGCAGCGCCTCATACCAGGAGCTCTCCGAGCTCGCCCAGTCGCTGAAGTGACCCGTACGGCGAAACGGCCCCCGGCTCCGAGAGCCGGGGGCCGTTCGCGTTGCGGTGGACCTGGGGTCGGGTTGCGGCGGACCCAGGGTCAGACCGTGGTGACGACCTGGTCGTACTCGAGCCGCGGGCTGCGCGGGAACCAGGCGTCCTCGCCCGGCATGCCGATGTTGACCACGGCGAGCACCGAGTGGTCGCCCTCGGGGAAGAACTCCTTGTCGATGGCCGCGGCGTCGAAGCCGGTCATCGGGCCGGCGGCCAGACCGGCGGCGCGGACGCCGATGATGAAGTACGCGGCCTGCAGGGCGCCGTTCAGGGCGGCGGAGGACTCGCGGGTCGAGCGCTCCGCGAAGAAGACGTCCTTGGCCTGCGGGAAGTGCGGGAAGACGGTCGGCAGTTCCTCGTGGAACTCGTTGTCCTGGGCCAGGATCGCGACCAGCGGGGCGGCCGAGGTCTTCGACTGGTTGCCCTCGGCCATGTGCTGCACCAGGCGCTCACGGCCCTCGGGGGTGCGGACCAGGACGATGCGCAGCGGCTGCTGGTTGAACGCCGTCGGGCCGTACTTGACCAGGTCGTAGATCGCCTGGACCTGCTCGTCGGTGACCGGCTCGTCGGTGAACGAGTTAGCGGTGCGGGCCTCGCGGAAGAGCAGGTCCTGGGCGGCGGCGTCGAGCACCAGGATGTCGTTGGCTGCGGTAGTCATGCTTCTACACCTTTTGCTGGAGACGAAAGCGTTGGGGCGGCACCGTCGCCGCTCGGCCGGTCCAACAGTAGGTGAAACTTAAACTATTCCGCAAGAGGGCCGTGACTCGGCTCACGCCCCCCGGCCCTGTCGCCGGTCGGTCCTAGGCGTCCGCGCTGTCGGCTCCCTCCTTCTCGGCCGCCAGGGCCGCGTCCAGCCGCGCCCGCGCACCGTCCAGCCAGCGCTGGCAGACCTTCGCCAGCTGCTCGCCGCGCTCCCACAGCGCCAGCGACTCCTCCAGCGGGACGCCGCCCGCCTCCAGCTGCCGGACCACCTCCAGCAGTGCGTCCCTGGCCTGCTCGTAACCCAGGGCGTCGTCGTTCCCCGGGCCTGTCACCTGCTGATCTGCCATGCCGACCAGCCTAGGTGCCGCCCCTGACAAGCAGGGCTGGCCGTCGGGCCCGGGCGTGGGAAACCGGTGGAGGCGCGGGAAGCCGGTGAAGGCGCCGCCGCTACGCGGGGGCTTCGCCGACCGTCACGTCGAAGGCGCCCTCGGCGACCTTTGCGTGCAGCTGCTCGCCGGCCGCGACCTGCGCCGGATCGGTGACCACGTGCCCGTCCGCCCGCTGCAGCACGGCGTACCCCCGCTCCAGCGTGGCCAGCGGCGAGAGCGCCACCACCCGCGCCAGGGTGTGCCCCAGGTCCGACTCCGCGGCGTCCAGCCGGTGGCCGAGGCAACGCCGGGCCCGCTCGACCAGTGCGGCCACCTCGTCGGCCGGCCCGTCCACCAGCCGGTGCGGAGCGGCGAGCACCGGACGGCTCCGCACGCTCGCAAGCCCGGCCAGCTCCCGTTCGACCCGCCCGAAGACGTGCCGGCGCGCCCGGTCCCGCAGCTGGTGCACCTTGGCCAGCTCCTCCCCGACGTCCGGCACGACCCGCTTGGCGGCGTCCGTCGGAGTCGAGGCCCGCAGATCGGCGACCCAGTCGAGCAGCGGCTGGTCCGGTTCGTGCCCGATCGCGCTGACCACCGGAGTGCGGGCGGCGGCCACCGTCCGCACCAACTCCTCGTCGGAGAACGGCAGTAGATCCTCGACGCTGCCGCCGCCCCGGGCCACGATGATCACGTCGACCTCGGGGTGCGCGTCCAACTCCCGTACCGCGGCCGACACCTGGGCCACCGCGCTGACCCCCTGCACCGGTACGTTGCGCACCTCGAAGCGGACGGCGGGCCAGCGGCGCCGCGCGTTCTCCAGGACGTCCCGCTCGGCGGCCGAACCGCGCCCGGTCACCAGGCCGATGCAGTGCGGCAGGAAGGGCAGCGGCCGCTTCCGCTCCGCCGCGAACAGCCCCTCGGCCGCCAGCCGCCGCTTCAGGTGCTCCAGTCTGGCGAGCAGCTCGCCCAGCCCCACCAGCCGGATCTCGGAGGCCCGCAGCGAGAGCGTGCCGCGCGCCAGGTACCACTCGGGCTTGGCGAGCAGGATGATCCGCGAGCCCTCCTGGACGTCCTCGGCCACCCGGTCGAACACCGCCCGGAAGCACGTCACGGTCAGCGAGACGTCCCGCTCCGGGTCGCGCAGTGTCAGGAACACCACACCGGCCCCCGGACGCCGGCTGAGCTGGGTGATCTGCCCCTCGACCCACACCTCGCCGAGCCGGTCGATCCAGCCCCCGATCAGCGCGGAGACCTTGCCGACCGGGATGGGCGCCTCAGGTGAACTGGTGTTGGCCATGCGTACGAGGCTATCCCCGGCGACCGACAGCGGAGGCCGCCCCGGGCGGCCCGGCGGCGGGCCCCGGGCCGTGGCTTCCAGCGCCGCCCGTCCGCTCGGCGGCGCAGGCCGCGCGCGCGGGACGGTACCGCCGTCGCGGTCCGAACGGGGGAGGGTGGGCCCGTACCATGGGTGCCATGTCCAACACTGCTCAGCGCCGCGTCCTGCTCGCCGCCCCCCGGGGTTACTGCGCGGGCGTCGACCGCGCCGTGATCGCCGTGGAGAAGGCCCTTGAGCAGTACGGGGCGCCGATCTACGTCCGCAAGCAGATCGTGCACAACAAGTACGTCGTGCAGACCCTGGAGAAGAAGGGCGCGATCTTCGTCGACGAGACGGAGGAGGTGCCCGAGGGCTCGATCGTGGTCTTCTCGGCGCACGGCGTCGCCCCCTCGGTGCACGACGAGGCGAAGGCCGGCAAGCTCGCCACCGTCGACGCCACCTGCCCCCTGGTGACCAAGGTCCACAAGGAGGCCGTGCGGTTCGCGGACGAGGGCTACGACATCCTGCTGGTCGGCCACGAGGGCCACGAGGAGGTCATCGGCACGATGGGCGAGGCCCCGGACCGGATCCACCTGGTGGACGGCGCCGAGGACGTGGCCAACGTGCAGGTGCGCGACGAGTCCAAGGTCGTCTGGCTGTCCCAGACCACCCTCTCGGTGGACGAGACCATGGCCACCGTCGACCAGCTGAAGCAGCGCTTCCCGCTGCTGGTCAGCCCGCCCAGCGACGACATCTGCTACGCCACCCAGAACCGTCAGGTCGCGGTCAAGAAGCTGGCGCCGGAGACCGACCTGCTGATCGTGGTCGGCTCCAAGAACTCCTCCAACTCCGTCCGCCTGGTCGAGGTCGGTCTGGAGTACGGCGCCAAGGCCGCGCACCTGGTCGACTTCGCCGACGAGATCGACGAGGCCTGGCTGGAGGGCGTCACCACGGTCGGCCTGACCAGCGGTGCCTCGGTGCCGGAGATCCTGGTCGAGGGTGTGCTGGCCTTCCTCGCCGAGCGCGGCTTCGCCGACGTGGAGATCGTCAAGACCGCCGAGGAGCACCTGACCTTCTCGCTGCCCAAGGAGCTGCGCCGCGACCTGCGCGCCGAGGCCGCCGAGAAGCTCTGAGCGCCGCCGCGATGCCCGGGAGCCATGGGGATCCCGGGCATCGTCGTGTCCGGCCCCGGGTATCAGCAGGCGGGCGCCGGCCGGCGCCCGTACGTTTGTGCACAGACTGTGGACGACGGAGGGCAGTGGCCATGGCGGCGGTATTCGGCGTTGACATCGGCGGCTCGGGGATCAAGGGCGCGCCCGTCGACCTGGAACGCGGCGAGCTCACCGAGGAGCGGTACAAGGTCCTCACCCCGCACCCGGCCTCGCCGGAGGCGGTGGTCAGCGCCGTCTGCGAAGTGGTCCACCACTTCGGCCACCAGGGCCCGGTCGGGCTCACCTTCCCCGGTGTGGTGGTCGACGGGCACACCCGGACGGCGGCCAACGTCTCCAAGGACTGGATCGGCCAGGACGCGCAGGGCCTCTTCCGGCAGGCCCTCGGCCTGCCCGCCACCGTGCTCAACGACGCCGACGCGGCCGGCCTCGCCGAGATCACCTACGGCGCCGGCCGCGACCAGGGCGGGGTGGTGCTCGTCCTCACCTTCGGCACCGGTATCGGCAGCGGCCTGTTCGTGGACGGCGTCCTGGTCCCCAACAGCGAGCTCGGCCACCTGGAACTGCGCGGCAAGGACGCCGAACGCCGGGCCTCCTCGGCGGCCAAGGAACGCCACGAACTCAGCTGGTCCGAATGGGCCGTCAGGGTGGACGAGTACCTCGACCTGGTGGACCGGCTGTTCTCCCCCCGGCTGATCATCATCGGCGGCGGGGTCAGCCGCAAGCACGACAAGTTCCTGCCCCTGCTGAAGCAGCGAGGGGCGAGGATCCTGCCGGCCCGCCTGCGCAACGACGCCGGCATCGTCGGTGCCGCCATGGCCGCCGCCAAGTCCGGCTGACGCCCGGGCGCGGCACCTTCCGGGGCACGCACCCGTCCGCGGCGGACGGCGTGCCTGCGGAGCAGGCCCTCAGCCGTTCGACCTGCTGCGCCTGAGGCGGCGCTGGGCCACGAACCGGGCCGCCACGATCACACCCGCCAGGCCGGTGCCGCCGAACAGCCACTCGGCCCGGACCGCGAGACCGGCCGCCAGCGCCACCACCTGCCCGGTCACCCCGGGCGAGGCGACCGGCTCGAAGATCACCAGCGCGGCGGCGAAGGCGATCGGCCCGCTGATCGGCGCGGCGGCCAGGTCTGCGAACCGCACCCGGATCGCCAACTGGAAGCAGACCACCAGGTAGCCGATCCCGAACAGCACCCCGAGCTCGTCGAACAGCATCCGGTCCACCGCCGCCACCAGCACGGTGCCGGCCACCGCCAGGACGCCGGTGCCGACGGCGGTGAGCCGGGCCGGCCGCCCGCTGCGCGGACGCTCCCGGGCGCCGAGCTGGAGCGTCAGGCGCAGCCGCGCCTTCGGCGGGGCGGGCCGCACGGCCGTGCGCCGCCTGGACGGCTGGCGGGCCCGGGACTCGGGGGGCGTCGCGGGCCCCGGTACGGCGGCCTCCGCGGCGGTACCGGCTGGCGGTCGCCGTCTGGGCCCGGGCGGCTGGGTACGGATGCTCTGCTCCACCCAACCAACGTACGGTCCGATCATCGCCACAGTGTGTAATGGCCGCGTTTGGCCCTCGCCCGTGTCCCCGGCCGTGAGTAGTCTCAGGAGGCTCGTCCGGGCGGGACCGTCCGGACGCGTTCGGACACGACCAGGGGGAGACGAGATGTCCGTGACCGAGCCGACTGCCGAGGCGGTCTTCGCGTTCGAGCGGCTGCACCACGTCCAACTGGACATCCCGGCCGGCAGCGAGGACGTCTGCCGGGAGTTCTGGGCCGGGGTGCTCGGGATGGCCGAGGTCGAGAAGCCACCGGTGCTGGCGGCGCGCGGCGGCTGCTGGTTCCGGGGCGGCGGGGTCGAGGTGCACCTCGGAGTGGTGGCCGAGTTCGCCCCGTCCCGCAAGGGCCACCCGGGCATCCTGGTCCGTTCGCTGGACGACCTGGCCGCCCGACTGCAGGCACACGGCCACCCGGTGGTCTGGGACGGCGACTTCCCCGGCTACCGGCGCTTCCACTCCGCCGACGGGCTGGGCAACCGGCTGGAATTCCTGGAGCCGGCCGCGGAGCCCGACGGCGCCGGGGAGGCCTGAGCCACCGGGGCCGGGCCCGTATCCCGTTCGCGCCCGGACCCCGTTCGGCTGGCCCTTAGACTGGGAGATCGGCCCCTACGGTGCCATTCCACTCCTCCAAGCCCACGGGACTGCGCTTCATGTCGCTCACGATCGGAATCGTCGGCCTGCCCAACGTCGGCAAGTCGACTCTTTTCAACGCCCTGACCAAGAACGACGTGCTGGCGGCCAACTACCCGTTCGCCACCATCGAGCCCAACGTGGGCGTCGTCGGCGTCCCGGACTCCCGGCTGGCCAAGCTGGCCGAGATCTTCGGCTCGCAGCGGATCCTCCCGGCGACGGTGGACTTCGTGGACATCGCGGGCATCGTGCGCGGCGCGAGCGAGGGCGAGGGCCTGGGCAACAAGTTCCTCGCCAACATCCGTGAGGCGAACGCCATCTGCCAGGTCGTCCGGGCCTTCACCGACCCGGACGTGGTGCACGTGGACGGCAAGGTCTCGCCCAAGGACGACATCGAGACCATCCACACCGAGCTGATCCTCGCCGACCTGCAGACCATCGAGAAGGTGCTGCCCCGGCTGCAGAAGGAGGCCCGGCTCAAGAAGGACACTGCGCCGGTGCTCGCCGCCGCCGAGGCGGCCCAGGCGGTCCTGGAGAGCGGCAAGACCCTCTTCGAGGCAGGCTTCGACACGGCCCCGATCCGTGACCTCCACCTGCTGACCGCCAAGCCCTTCCTCTACGTCTTCAACGTGGACGAGGAGGAGCTGGCCGACGAGGACTTCAAGAACGCCCAGCGCGAGCTGGTCGCCCCGGCCGAGGCGATCTTCCTCAACGCCAAGATCGAGTCCGAGCTGATCGAGCTGGACGACGACGAGGCCCTGGAACTCCTCCAGTCCATGGGCCAGGACGAGCCGGGCCTCGCCACCCTGGCCCGGGTCGGCTTCAACACCCTCGGCCTGCAGACCTACCTGACCGCCGGTCCCAAGGAAACCCGCGCCTGGACCATCAAGAAGGGCGCCACCGCCCCCGAGGCGGCCGGTGTGATCCACACCGACTTCCAGAAGGGCTTCATCAAGGCCGAGGTCATCTCCTTCGCCGACCTGGTCGAGACCGGCTCCATCGCCGAGGCCCGTGCCAAGGGCAAGGCCCGGATCGAGGGCAAGGAGTACGTCATGCAGGACGGCGACGTGGTGGAGTTCCGCTTCAACGTGTGACGTTCCGCCAGGTCGAACCGACCCGCCTCCGAGGCGGGTCGGACGGCCGAGCCCGGGCGAATCGCCGGAGAATCCTTCGCGGTCCGCAGACAGTCCGCAGGACACCCGATTTGCGACCGTCGCGGGTCATCGCTAGTCAGCCAAGAAGTCCCTGGTCAGAAGCATGATCAGCGTCCCGTCGCAGGTCAGGATCGGCTGTCGATCATTGCGTTTCAACGTCTGATCCGTCACGGTCGAACGCCGAAGGGGCCCGGTCCGCACGGTCCGGGCCCCCTCGGGCTCCCGGGGCGGGTCAGCGCACCTGGACGGACTTGGTGTCGGTGACGTGGCTGACGAACGGGCGGCCGCCCTGCGGGACGCAGTAGAACACCCCGCGAGGTGCCACTTCGGCACCCCGGCCGCGGTTCGTGACCGGGATTCCGGTGCGGGTGCGGGTGCGGATGTGGCTGAAGGGGACCTGATCGCTGCCGATCCGGCCCCCCTCAACCCCCTTGCGCGTCAGCGCACGTGGACGACCTTGACGTCCGTGGTGCGGTCGACGAACGGGTGGCCGCCCTTCGCGCCGTCGTATCCGTAGAGAACCCCGCGGAGCTGGATGGTTGCACGGTGGCGGGCCTTGATCTTCACGTCGACCGTGGCGTCGTGCAGCGGAAGCACGGTCATGGGGCCGCACTTGACGGTGCGCCAGGCGCCCGACTTGCCGGAGCGCTCCTGCACGCAGAGCCTGGCGTCCGTGGCGCCGTCGTCGGTGGCCCGCCCCTTGATGTGGATGACCTGGCCGACGCTCACCTTGCTGGGCGCGCTGAGCTCCGCGGCGCCCTTGGCGAGTGCGGGTGTGGCCGCGGCCGCGATCACGGCGGTGCCGATCGCACCGACCGCGGCGAGGCGTGCCGCACTCCGCTTCAGACCGTTCTTCATCGAGCATTCCCCCTGATGGTCCGGCTGTTCGAACGATGAGCAGGCCACAGTGTCAGCCGCCCTGGCAAACCGCCTGCTAGAAGCCGGTGTCGTAGGTGTAGAACTTGGTGTGGTCGAGCATGTCGGCCGGAGAGACGTTGTTCCACGGCTTCATGGTTTCGTTGAGATCGACCACATCGGCGGTGTTGCCGGTCGGCAGGTAGCTCTGGTCGCGGTGGCGGGTCTGCCACTCCGCCCACAGCTTGTCGATGAAACAGTGGTGCAGCCAGAAGGCCGGGTCGTTGGGGGACATGCCGGTGGCCATGTGGCCGCCGATCCAGACGTGCACCCGGTTGTGCAGGTTGACGCCGCGCCAGCCTTCCAGGTGGTTGCGGAAACCGTCGGAGGAGCTGTTCCACGGGGCCATGTCGTAGGTGGACATGGCGAGCACGGACTCCGCCTCGGCCTTGGTCGGCAGCGCGGCGACGGCCGAACCCAGGCTGCGGCGAAGGTAGTTGCGGCTGTCGGGGCGGACCGTGAGGGTCCACTTGCCGCCGCTGTAGGCGAACGGGCCGGTGGTGACCTGGCCGTCGCTGCTGCGGCCGTTGCCGCCGAGGAAGTCCGGGCCCCAGATCGAGGAGGTGGTGGTGCGGTCGGCCGTCCAGTCCCAGTAGGGCAGGTTGACGGCCGGGTTGATGCTCTGCAGGTCCTGCTCGAACTGGAGCAGGAACCTGCGGTGCCAGGGCAGGAAGGACGGCGAGCGGTGCCCGACCCGTTCGCCGTTGTCGCTGTCACTGATGATGAAGGTGTTGTGGGTGCTGACGTAGGAGTCGTAGCGCCCGAGGCGCTTGAGCTCCAGGACGGCGTCGACGAAGTCGCGCTTCTCCTTGGCCGTCAGGGTCGCCTGGTTCTTGCGGACTGCCATGAGAGTTCCTCTTGGGTGGGTGCGGTCAGGGGCCGGTCGGTCGCTCGACCGCTCAGCTGAGCGGGAGCAGCTCGGCGCCCTGGAGATCGATCACGGCGGCGCGGGCGAGCGAACGCGGGGTGGCGTGGGTCTGGTAGTGGTTCACCACGCTGATCCAGGTGCCGTCGGCGTTCTGCATGACGTGCAGTTCCTCACCGTCGATCAGGACCTGGTAGCCGCTGCCGTGATGGCCGCTGTGACCGCTGCCGTGGCCCCCGTCGAGCCTTCGACCCTGGAGCCGTCGGCCCTGGTACACCTCGTCGAACTCGTCCCCGGCACCCGGGTCGGCGGCGACGGCGGACTGCCTGGAGGGCCCGGTGAACCCGATCACGGCGGTGCCGGCGGCCGCGGCGAGCGCGACACCCGCGCCCTGCAGCATCCGGCGCCGGGTCAGGTCGGACGAGTGGTGGCCCTCGCGCGAGGAGCCGTTCGAGGGTGTGGCGCTGTTTTCGGACATGGCTGAGTAACCCCCCTGGGTTGTGTGCCTGGATGACGGATCGACAGCCTGACGGGTGGTTCTAAGGCGTTTTCCAAGGTCGATCCGCAGGCTCATGCTTACAGCCGGAGGTGGAGCGCCGGAACGGCCGATCGGCGGGGGTCGGGCGGTTGTCCATATTTCCGGACATGCCTCGCCGAAAGTTCCATTCTGTACCAGTCAAGGACTTCTCTGTACGCACCGACCGGAGGAGCGTTTCAGTGGAGATTCTTCACAGGATCTGCCAGTTGGCAGAAGATCCTTCATCAACTATGCGCGTCCTGTGACCGGCCTTACGGTTCCAGGATGGCGTGATGCCGTAGGTTCAGATGATTCGAAAGGGCGTCTCGACCCCCGGGAGTGATGCTCACGGCACGGGTCGTGCCGATGCGTACGATCCAGCCGGCATCGAAGGCGTGGCGGCAGAGGGCGGCCCCGACCGTCCCGGCGAGGTGCGGCCGGCGTTCGGTGAAGTCGAGGCAGGGGCGGACGGCCGGCCGCTTGGAGTTCTCGGGCAGGGCGATGCCGAGGGCGTCCAGCCACTCGGCGCCCTCGGCGGTCAGGGCCGGACCGCGCCGCCAGTCCAGCAGGCCCCGCTCGGCCATGGTCTCGGTGATGGCGACCCCGAGCAGCCCGGCCAGGTGGTCGTAGCAGGTGCGGGCCCGTGCCATGGCGCTGCGCCGGGTGGCGGCGGAGAGCGTCCGGGGCGGTGTCGCGAGCCGGCCGGGTGCCAACGCCGAGAGGTGCTCGACCAGTTCGGCGGCCTCCGGCCCCGCCAGCCGCACGTACCGGTGACGGCCCTGGCGCTCCTCGACGAGCAGGCCGCCCTCGGTGAGGAGGTTGAGGTGGGCGGTCGTGGTGGAGGCGGCGATCCCGGCGTGGCGGGCGAGCTCGGTGGCCGTCCATGCCCTGCCGTCCAGCAGTGCCAGGCAGAACACGGCTCTGGTGGCATCCGCCAGCAGCCCGGCCAGTGCGGCCACCGCCTGCCCCTCGGCCCGCACCTCGTCGACCGCCGCCCCGTGCTCCCGCACATTCCGCTTCACGCCCCAAGGGTGCACCCGCGACGCTTCGGCAGGTATCGAAACGTCCGGCGCCTACGTTCGCCGCCGTGGCCCTCTCGGCCACCGGCACCGCCGGACACCTGGCCATCGCGCCGAGCATCCTGCACTTCGGTACGCCCGTCGTCCTGCTCTCGACCGAGAACGAGGACGGTTCCTTAGCTCCCGGTCCCAGACGGCGGCTCTTCGGGGGCGCAGGCCGTAGCGCGAGCCCCGGCGCCCGGGGCCGGCGCCCGGGCGCCGCCCGGCGGACGGCCCTCAGCCGATCAGATGCGCGTTGACCGCGCGGGCCGCCCCGGCCAGCTCCGGCAGTTCCTCCACCGTCACTCCCGCACCGGTGAGCAGCGCCGTCCCCTGGCAGGCGGTGACGAAGAGGTCGGGCTCCCGCCAGGCGACCACGACCCGGGGGATACCCGCCGTGATGATCAGCTGGGCACAGGTGCGCGGCCGGGAGGCGCGCTGCCCGCAGGGCTCCAGCGAGCTGTAGATGGTGGCCGTGCGCAGCCGGGGGTCCCCGGCGGGCAGCTTGGCGAGCGCCGCCTCCTCGGCGTGGTTGTGGGAGTCGAGCTCCCGGCTGTAGCCCTCGCTGAGGACCGCGCCGTCGGCGCCCACGATCACCGCGCCGACCGAGAACGCGGTCCGGGACGGCGGGCAGAGCCGGGAGAGCTCGACGGCGCGGCCGAGCCACCGCAGATCCTCGGACGTGGTCACGGGCTGGTCTCCTTGGGGGCGTACCGGAGCAGGACGACATCGCCAACCGTACGCGCCTCGATCAGCCGCATCCGCCGGGTGGGGCCGCCGGGGTAGTCGGCCGGACCGGCGAAGCGGGGTGCGCCGGCCTGGCCGACCAACAACGGGGCGATGGCGAGCTGCAGTTCGTCGGCGAGCCCCTGGGCGAGGAACTGGGTGTGCACGCTGCCGCCGCCCTCGACCATCAGCCGCTCGACGCCGCGCGCCCCCAGGTCGTCCAGTACGGCGCCGAGGTCCACCTCCGTGCCGAGGCCGACCACCTCGGCCAGCGGGGCGAGCCGGGCGCGCAGCCCGGGCGCCGCCGCGCTCGTGGTGTACGCGAGCTTGGCGCCGCCGGTGTGCCAGAACGCGAGGCCGGTGTCGAGTGTCCCGCTCGCGCTGAGGGTGACCTTGAGCGGGTACTCGGGCTTGCCCACCGCGACCCGGGACGCCCGCCGGGCGGCCGAGTTGACCAGCAGCCGGGGGTTGTCACGGCGCAGGGTGTTGCCTCCGACCAGGATGGCGTCGCAGCCGGCCCGCTCCTCGTCCACCCGGTCGAAGTCGGCCGGGTTGGAGAGCAGCAGGCGGTCGGGCGAGGCGTCGTCGAGGAAGCCGTCGACGGACATCGCGGCGCTCAGCAGGACGTACGGGCGGCGTGCGGCCACGGGCGGTCCGTTTCTCTCCGGGGGTGTTCAAGGGGAAACGGTACGGCCGGGGCGCCGCCTCGCGCCCGCGTCCCGCGGACCGCTACGCAGCTCTGGGCGGGAGGGGCAGGGGGAGGGCGGGCAGGCCGTCGATGCTGGTGCCGACGTACTCCTTGCTCTCGCAGTACGCGCGGAACTCCTCGTCCTGTCGGCGCTCGAAGTACTGCGCGTGCAGTTCGCGGTCGCCCCGGTAGTCCATCAGCGGCACCGCGAAGCCGCAGGAGTCGCTCACCCGCTCGGCGTGCACCAGCACGATCGCGCGCAGTCCGGCCCCGTCCGCGGACGGATCGAAGTGCGCCAGCAGCTCCCCGAAGCGCGGGTCGTCACGGAACACGGCCTCACCGCGCCCGTGCACCCGCACCACCGTGGGCGGGCCGGTGAAGGCGCACCACATCAGGGTGATCCGCCCGTTCTCCCGGAGGTGGGCGATGGTCTCGGCGTGGCTGCCGCCGAAGTCCAGGTAGGCCAGGGTCAGTTCGTCCAGCACAGCGAGCGTGCCGGAGCGGCCCTTGGGTGAGAGGTTGACGTGTCCGTCCCCGGCCAGCGGGGCGGTGGCGGTGAAGAAGACCGGCTGACTCTCGATGAATGTCCGCAGGCGGCCCTCAATGCGTTCATAGGTCTTTCCCATGCCTCGATTGTGGGAGGGCGTCCCGGTCGAGTGAAGCCGTCCGGTCGATCGTCTTGAGGGCTGAGACCCGAATTCTTGCTTCGCGAGACGTGGAATGCCCTCGCCGGCGTCGTCGGCGCGAGCTGGCAAGTGTCCGGCGTGTTACCGGAGCTGATGTCGGATCAGGCCCTGTCGGGATGTCGGCCGAGGGCTGCCGGGTACCCCGGTCGGGTTCACCCGGTTGCTGCCCGGTACGGCTTTCGGGTGGCCCGGGCCGAGCCCCTGGACCGTGCGAGCGCGGGCACCCGCGGCCCCATGCGGCGGCGTGCGGCATCCCGTGCGCTCCCCGGCGGCTGCCGATCGCATTACCTGGTGTTAACCGGGCCCGTATCCGCCGGTAGCAGTGCCCCCGTAGCGTCCGTAACCGCACCACGCCCGGCCCGTCCCCCACCGGGCCGGGCCCCGTGCGGCCGGACGGGCTAGCGTGCGGGTATGGGGGCGTACCGGGTGATGCGGCAGGACGACAACGGCAACCGCTTCGTGGTTGCCGCGGGCCCCGGGCGGGCGGAGGCCGAGGCGCCGGCGGCGGAGTTCGAGGCCCGCGGCCACAAGCAGCTGTACTGGACCGAGCCCGAGCCCGCATAGGGTCTGGGACATGGAGAACCGGATCGTCGTCGGCGGAGCCCTCATCCACCAGGGCCGGGTACTGGCCGCCCGGCGCAGCGCGCCGCCCGAGGTGGCGGGTTACTGGGAGTTCCCGGGCGGCAAGGCCGAGCCGGGGGAGAGCCCGGCGCAGGCGCTGGAGCGCGAACTGCACGAGGAACTCGGCGTGCGCGCCCGCGCGCTGCGCCAGCTGCCGGGTCGCTGGCCGATCCGACCCGGGCTGGAACTGCGCATCTGGGCCGCCGAGTTGCTCTCCGGCGACCCGCAGCCGCTGGAGGACCACTCCGAGCTGCGCTGGCTCGGCCCGGGCGAGCTCGCCGACGTGGACTGGCTGGAACACGACCGCGAGGTCCTCCCGCACGTCGCCCGGCTGCTCGGCCAGGCCTGACCTCGCCGGACGAGGCAGGCAGGCCCGGTGCGTCGATCGGGAAGCGCACCCGACGGCCCGGGATACGCTGGCAACGTGGCGGGTGTGTCACCGTTCGGCAGCATTCGTCACCACAGGTGAGGTGAAATCCAGCCATCCCGTACCCGGTGGTCCGCCGAGGTGCGTAGCCCGAGAGCCGGAGGACCCGTCCGTGTCGAGTACGGCCAGCGGCGGGGGAGCACGGCAAGGCCAGGGGCTCCCCCGGCGTGTGCGCCCGGCGAATCCGGTGACGGGGAGCGGGGGTACGGGCCGCGGGCTCGGAAGCGCCGCCGCGCGCGCCAGGCTGCGCCGGCGGATGCCGTCCGCCGCACCACAGGTGTACTCGCCGACGGCTCCGGGGGCGGCCCGCCGCTGGGCGGCCGCTCCGGGGGCGCCGGGGGCGCCGGTCTCGCGCGGCATCCCCGCCGCGCCGTTCCCGGGCTCCGGCGTCGTGCCGGTCGGGACCGGCCGGCACACCCGGGGCAGCCTGTTCGACGTGGTGAAGGTGGCCGTCGCGATCCTGGACACCTCGGGCCGGGTGGTGCTGTGGAGCCCGGCCGCCGAGGAACTGCTCGGCTGGCCGAGCGAACTGCTGGTGGGCCGCCGGATCGACGACCTGGTCGGCGGCGGGTGCGCGGGCGAGCGCACCCACGAGGCGATCCGGGACACCCTGCACAACGGCAGCTGGCACGGGCTGACCGAGCTGCGCCACCGGCAGGGCGGTCTGGTCGCGGTCGAGGCCCGCATCTCCCTGCTGGTGGACGGGGACGGTACGCCGTTCCTGCAGGCGGCGCTCACGGACGCGGCGACGCTCCAGGCCGTCGAGCGTGATCTCGCGGTGCGGGACGCGCTGTTCGAACAGTCCCCGCTCGGCATCGCCGTCCTCGACACCGACCTGCGCTACACCGCCGTCAACCGGACCCTCGCCGAGATGAACGGCGTCGCCGCCGAGGAGCACGTGGGCCGCACCACCGGCGAGACCCTGCCCGAGCGCGCCGCCGACGAGATCACCACCATCCAGCGGCAGGTGCTGGCCACCGGCGAACCGGTGGTCGACGTCACCCTTGCCGCGCCGGGCCCCGCCCGGGCGGGCTACCGGTCGATCTCGTACAGCCGGATGACGGACCGCTCCGGCCGGGTGCTCGGCATCTCGGGCACGGTGATGGACGTGACCGAGCGCTACCGGGCGGTCTCCAAGGTCGAGCACGCCCGGCGCAGGCTCTCGCTGCTCAACGAGTTCGGCTCCAGGGTCGGCGACCTGTTGGACGCGTCGAGGATCGCCCAGGAACTGGCCGGCGCGGTGGTGCCCAGGCTGGCCGACTACTCCGCGGTGATCCTGCTCCAGGCGGTGGCGCACGGCGACGACCTGCCCAGGCACGGCCACGACCGGCGGACCTCGCTGCTCCAGCTCGGCACCGCCTCGGTCCAGGACGGCCCGGAGGTCGAGACGATGCTCCGCCGGGGCGCCCGGATCACCTTCGCCGAGGACTCCGCCTTCGGCCGGGTGCTGCGCAGCGGCGTTCCCGAACTGCTCACCGGACCGGACGAGCTGAGCGACCTCACCTACCCCAACGACCCCAAGGTGCAGGCGGCGCACGACCTGGGCGTGCACTCGCGCCTGGTGGTACCGCTGCGCGCCCGGGGCATCGTTATCGGCCTGCTGGTGGTCAGCCGCGCGGGCTACCGGGAGGGCTTCGACCGGGACGACCTGGCCTTCACCGTCGAACTCGCCGACCGGGCGGGCAGCTCGCTGGACAACGCCCGCCTCTACGCGCGCGAGCGCACCGCCGCGCTCACCCTGCAGCGCACCCTGCTGCCCCAGCAGGTCCCGCAGCCCGCCGGGATCGAGGTCGCCTACCGGTACGTGCCGGGCAGCAGCGGCACCGAGGTGGGCGGCGACTGGTTCGACGTCATCCCGCTGCCGGGCGAGCGCACGGCACTGGTGGTCGGCGACGTGATGGGCCACGGCCTGCGGGCCGCGGCCACGATGGGCCGGCTGCGCACCGCGGTACGGACCCTGGCCGGACTCGACCTGCCGCCCGAGGTGCTGCTGCGGCACGTCAACGAGCTGGCCGACGACCTGGCCCAGGGCCCGGACGAGGCGCTGCTGGCCACCTGCGTGTACGCGGTCTTCGATCCGGCGACCGGGCGGCTGATCGCCACCAAGGCGGGCCACATCCCGCCGGTCCTGGTCGTGCCCGGGGCAGGGGCCGAGAACGGCGGCCGGAGCGGCAGCCCGCTGCCGGGCGGTGCCGGGCAGGTGGTGGACCTGCCGTCCGGTGCGCCGCTCGGGGTGGGCGGCGTCCCGTTCGAGTCGATCGAGCTGGAGATCCCCGAGGGCAGTCTGCTCGCGCTGTGCACGGACGGTCTGGTGGAGTCCAGGGACAAGGACTTGGACGTCGGCCTCGGCCGGCTGATCAGCGTGCTGGAACAGCCGTACCCGTCGATCCACCAGGCGTGCGAGGCGGTGCTGGCCACCATGGAGCACGGCCAGGAGCCGGACGACGTCGCGCTGCTGCTGGCCCGGCTCGGCCGGGGCCGGGCCGGCACGCCGACGGCCGGCTGGACGCTGCCCGCGGAGCCGACCGCGGTCTCCCGGGCCCGCCGCCTGGTGCGCGGCACACTGGCCGACTGGTCCGTGGAGGAACTCACGGACACCGCCGAACTGCTGGTCAGCGAACTGGTGACCAACTCCGTCCGGTACGCCAGCGCCCCGATCGGGGTCCGGCTGACCCTGGGCGACTCCCTGCTGGTGGAGATCTCCGACCCGATGCCCGATCCGCCGCGCGAGCGCCACGCGGCCGAGGCCGACGAGGGCGGCCGGGGTCTCGAACTGGTGGGCCGCCTCGCGTTGCGCTGGGGTACCCGGGCCGAGGGGATGGGAAAAGTGGTCTGGTTCGAGCTGGCAACGGTCGGTTCCGATCAGGGGCGGACATTCCGATAGTCGGATGTTCGCTGTGGCCATTGAGCGTTCATCAATGCGGCGGTTTCCACCGCAACTCGGCATGGTCTCGTCAGATCTGACCGTCATTCAGGTCCGATAAGCTCAATGCGCTTGACCCCCGGTGTGCCGATTCGGCCGAGCCGTCCGGTTCGAACAGTCGGTGCCGGGTATGGAGCCGGAGCGGGGCCGGCCTTGATTCGATGTTGTGATGTCCAGGGCGTGTGCGCTCGCCCCCGGATGATGAATACTCGGTTTCTCGACATCCGGATGGCCACGGGTTGGAGGGGTCGGTCCGTTGAACAGCATCCCGGCGCCGAACGCGCCGAGCAGCGGCAGCAGTCCTGCCGTGCTCGGGCAGCTCGGTGTCTCGATTGACCGGGGTAGGGACCGCAGCGCGCCCGGCAGCTGGGGGCACACCCAGCCGGGCTCCATCTACGACTTCGTCAGAGTCGCCACCTTCGCGATCGGCCCGGACGGGCGGATCAGCCAGTGGAGCGGCCGGGCCGCCGAGTTCTTCGGCGTCCCCCCAGCCGAAGCGGTGGGCGCCGACCCGATCACCACCTTCGTCCCCCGCGAGCACTGGCAGCGCGGCCGCGCCCGGCTGGAGCGCATCCTGGGCGGCGAGGAGTGGGTGGGCACCGCGCCCTACCGGGACGCCGACGGCACCGAGGGCCTGGCCGAGGTCTACGCGATGCCCGACGCCGTGCCGGACGCACCACCCGGCGCCGGCACTCCCTGCGCCCCCGGTGCCACCTGCCTCGCGGTGGACCTCGGACGGCTGCGCCGGCTCGAGACCGACCTGGCCGCCTCCGAGGCCGTCTTCGGGCAGACCCCCACCGGCTTCTTCCTCTTCGACAACGACCTGCGCCTCCAGCGGGTCAACGACGCCTTCGCCGCCGGTGTCGGCCTGTCGCCCGCCGAACTCCAGGGCCTCACCCCCTACGACCTCTTCCTGCCGGGGGAGGCCGAGCGGCTGCTGGTCGCGCTGCGCAAGGTGCTCGACGGCGGCGGCCCGATCGTCGACCTGCGCATCACCGGAGCCGTCCCGCGCACCGCAAGCGCCCCCGCGCCCGGCCGCCGCGACGGCGGCCGCCGCTGGGCGATCTCGCTCTACCGCCTCACCGGCACGGCCGGACACCCGATGGGCGTGGCCGGCCAGGTGATGGACGTCACCAGCCGCCACGTCGCCGAACGCGAGGCCGCCGGGGTCCGCCGCAGCCTCGCCCTGCTGAACGAGGCCAGCAGCCACATCGGCTCCACCCTCGACCTGGAGACCACCGCCAAGGAACTGCTCGACGTGATCGTCCCGCAGTTCTGCGACCTGGCCACCGTCGACCTCTACACCGCGCTGCTCACCGGCGACTCCGGACCGATCTCCGGCCGGTCCGGGCTCTCCGACGGATGCGGCGAACTGCGCCGGGTCGCCGTCTCCAGCGTGGTCGGCGGGGCCTCCAGCGTGCTGGGCGCCGAAGGGACGGTTGCGGTCGCCGAGGCCGGCGGCACCCTCTGCTACCCCCGCCGCTCCCCGCACGCCCGCGCGCTGCGCACCGGCCGCAGCGTCGTCCCCCAGCCGGGTCCCGACCCGCTGCTGCGCTCCACCCTGGTGGTCCCGCTGGTCGCCCGCGACCAGGTGCTCGGCCTGGTCCAGCTCTCCCGCGCGATAGGTAGCGAGCCCTTCGACGCCCGCGACGTCGCCATCGCCGAGGAGCTGGTCGCCCGCGCCGCCGTCTGCGTCGACAACGCCCGGCTCTACCGCCGCGAGCACGAACGCGCCCTGCTGCTCCAGCGCAGCCTGCTGCCCCCCGGGAACCCGGCCGCCACCGGCCTGGAGATCGCCCGCCGCTACCTGCCCAGCAACAACACCGAGGTCGGCGGCGACTGGTTCGACGTCATCCCGCTGCCCGGCAGCCGCACCGCCCTGGTGATCGGCGACGTGATGGGCCGCGGCCTGCAGGCCGCCGTCGCGATGGGCCAGCTCCGGACGGCGGTGCGCACCCTCGCCATGCTCGACCTCGACCCCGCCGAGGTGCTCGCCGCACTGGACGAGATCGCCCGTGGCCTCGGCGGCGACAGCGACCGAGCGGGGGAGGAGTCCACCGAGCTCTACCTCGCCACCTGTGTTTACGCCGTGTACGACGCGGTCAAGCAGCGCTGCACCTTCGCCAACGCCGGCCATCTGCCGCCCGTCCTGCTCAGCCCGGGTGAGCCGGCCAGGATGCTGGACGTCCCGCCCGGCCTGCCGCTCGGCGTCGGCGGCGAGCCCTTCGAGGAGGTCTGGGTCGACCTGCCGGACGGCGCGGTGCTCGGCCTCTACACCGACGGTCTGGTGGAGTCCCGCAAACACCAGCTGGACGAGGGTCTGCGGGCCTTCCGCACCGCGCTGACGGGCGGCTCCAAGGAACTGGAGAAACTCTGCGACGAGGTGCTGGACGAGCTGATCCCGCACCACGGCGAGGACGACATCGCGCTGCTGATGGCCAAGGTGCAGAGCCTGCCGGAGGACGCGGTGGGCGACTGGAAGCTGCCGGCCGAGCTGACCAGCGTCGGCAGGGCCCGGGACCTCGCCTGCGGCTGGCTGCTCACCCGGGGTCTGGACGAACTGGTGGACACCACCGAGCTGCTGGTCAGCGAGCTGGTCACCAACGCGCTGCGGCACGGCCGGGGAGAGATCCGGCTGCGGCTGCTCCGGGACCGCACGATGGTCTGCGAGGTCTGGGACGACGGCTACGCCCAGCCGCGGCAGCGGCGGGCCCAGGAGACCGACGAGGGCGGCCGCGGGCTGCAGCTGGTCAGCCTGCTGGCCGAGCGCTGGGGGAGCCGCCGGACGCCCAACGGCAAGATCGTCTGGTTCGAGCTGGCCCTGTAGGGGCGCGGCGGGGCCCGCGCCCCGGCGGCGATGCCGGCCCTGTGCCGGGTAGGCCGGGAGGGTGCTTTCGGACGGCCGGCCGCCGTGTCGGGCGGTGCGGGGCGGGCCGGTGGCCTTCAGTGGTGGTCGGCCCTGAATCCTCGGATCAACTGACCATCCGCCGGAGAAGTGCATGCGCGTCCCCCAGGTCACCGCCGCCGCCCTCGCCCTGATGATGAGCACCGCACTGGCCGGCTGCTCCGAGGACAGCGCCCCGCCGCCGCCCACCGCCGCCGACCTCGCCCGGGTGGACCGGGCCGCCCTCCGCGAGGGCGGCACCCTGCGCTGGGCCGTGGACTCCGTCCCGGCGACCCTGAACGTCTTCCAGCCCGAGGCGACCGCCGACTCACAGCTGATCGCCCGGGCCCTGCTGCCCAGCCTGTTCCGGCTGGACGAGCACGCCCGTCCCGCCGCCGACCCCGACTACCTGGTCTCCGCGCAGTCCACCAAGCCCGGGCAGGCTCCGCAGGTCGTCACCTACCGGCTCAACCCCAAGGCGGTCTGGAGCGACGGCACCCCGATCTCGGCGGCGGACTTCACCGCTCAGTGGCGCGCCCTCTCCGGCGCCGACCCGGCCTTCCACAGCGACCACCCGGACGGGTACGCCGCGATCCAGTCCATCGCACAGGGCGCGGACGCCCATGAGGTCAAGGTCACCTTCAAGCAGCCGTACGGCGCCTGGCGCGCCCTGTTCAGCCCGCTCTACCCGGCCGCGTCGACCAGCTCCGCGGACGTCTTCAACCGGCCGCTCACCACCGAGGCGCTGCGGGTCTCGGCCGGGCCGTTCACGGCGCGCTCGTACGACCAGCAGGCCGGGAAGGCGGCACTGATCCGCAACCCCCGGTGGTGGGGCAACACCGCGAAGGCCGAGGAGATCGACTTCCTGGCCACCCCGGCCGAGGCCCGCCTGGACGCCCTGAACCAGGGCAGGCTGGACATCGCCCCGCTCACCTCCGCCATCGACTACGCACTGACGAACCGGTCCGCCGCCGGTCCGCCGGCAGCCCCGGCCAGTGGGTCGGCGACCGACGCGTCCGTCTCCGGGAAGCCCTCCGGCTCGGCGGCGTCCCCGCACAGCTCCAGCCCCTCCGCCTCCGGCAGCCCCTCCGCCTCCGGCGACGGCACCACCAGCGCCTCCGCGTCCTCGCCCACGTCGACCACGAAGCAGAACCCGGCCGCGCCGCTGGCCGCCGCGGCCCTGGTCGACGCCTCCGACCAGGCGCTGCGCCGGGCCGAGTCGCTGCCCGGGCTGACCCTGCACCGGGCCGCCTCGCCCGCGTTCACCCAGCTCACCCTGAACGCCGCCAGGGCTCCGCTCGGCGACACCGCCGTCCGGCAGGCGGTCGCCCTGGCGGTGGACCGGCAGCGGATCGCCAAGGCGGCGCTCGGCCCGCTCGGCCTGCCGGCCACCCCGCTCGGCAACCATCTGCTGATGGCTGACCAGGACGGGTACCAGGACAACAGCGCCGCGGCCGGGGACGAGGACACCACTGCGGCCAAGCTTCTGGACAAGGCGGGCTGGAAGCAGGCCGCGACCGGCCGCGCCAAGGACGGCAAGCAGCTGCTCCTCACCCTGCTGATCCCGGACGGCTCCGCCACCGCCCGGCGGACCGCCGACGCGCTCACCGCCAACCTGGCGGAGGCGGGGATCACCCTGCGCACCCAGGCGGTGCCCGCCGCGGAGTTCGTCAAGGAGCACCTGGCCACCGGCGACTACGACCTGGCGCTCTTCTCCTGGCCCGTCACCGGCTTCCCCGGCGCCGAGGAGCACGCGCTCTACGCCAAGCCCCGGCCGGGCGCCGACGGCATCCCGGCGATCGGACGCAACTACGCCAGGATCGGCACCGAGGAGATCGACCGGCTGTTCGACCGGGCCACCCACGAGCTCGACCTCGGCGCGCAGCGCAAGCTGCTCCAGCAGGCCGACGCCCGGATCTGGCAGCTCGCCCACTCCGTCCCGCTCTACCAGCGGCCCGACCTGGTCGCGGTCCGTGACACCGTGGCCAACGCCGGCGCGTACGGCTTCGCCGGACCCCGCTTCCAGGACCTGGGCTTCCGCAGCGCCGGTTGAGCGGCACCGGCACGCACGGCGGCTCCCGGCCGTGCACGGCCGGTTCTGATCATCTTCCGGCGCCCGTTTCGGATTCGTTGGGTGGTTCCCCGTACCATAGGAGGAAGCCGTGGCATGTCATCGTGCCCGGCGGGTGGACCGGTAGTAGCAGGCGGAACGGGCGGCGGCGATCAACAGGGATCGCAGGTCGCCCACGGCGAAGACGCTGATCGACGCTGTACGCAGCCGGGCGCCGTAACCCACGATTCCGGGAGAATCCGCTAGGCATGCCCACGCGCAACGACATCCGTAACGTCGCCATCGTCGCTCACGTCGACCACGGCAAGACCACCCTGGTCGACGCCATGCTGAAGCAGGCCGGCGCCTTCGCCGCCCACCAGCAGCTCGACGACCGGATGATGGACTCGAACGACCTGGAGCGCGAGAAGGGCATCACCATTCTCGCGAAGAACACCGCGGTCAAGTACCACCCCAAGGACGGTGGCGCTCCGATCACCATCAACATCATCGACACCCCGGGCCACGCCGACTTCGGTGGCGAGGTCGAGCGCGGTCTGTCGATGGTGGACGCGGTGGTGCTGCTGGTGGACGCCTCCGAGGGCCCGCTGCCGCAGACCCGCTTCGTGCTCCGCAAGGCCCTGAACGCCAAACTGCCGGTCATCCTGTGCATCAACAAGACGGACCGTCCGGACTCCCGGATCGACGAGGTCATCAACGAGACCTACGACCTGTTCCTGGACCTGGACGCGGACGAGGACCAGATCGAGTTCCCGATCGTCTACGCCTGCGCCCGTGACGGCGTGGCCTCGCTGACCAAGCCGGAGAACGGCACCGTCCCGGCGGACAGCGACAACCTGGAGCCGTTCTTCTCCACCATCCTGGAGACCGTTCCGGCCCCGACCTACGACGAGGACGCCCCGCTCCAGGCGCACGTCACCAACCTGGACGCCGACAACTTCCTCGGCCGTATCGCGCTGCTCCGCGTCGAGCAGGGCTACCTGAAGAAGGGGCAGACCGTCGCCTGGATCAAGCGCGACGGCTCGGTCCAGAACGTCCGGATCTCCGAGCTGCTGATGACCGAGGCGCTCACCCGCAAGCCCGCCGAGCAGGCCGGGCCCGGCGACATCTGCGCCGTCGCCGGCATCTCGGACATCATGATCGGCGAGACCCTGGCCGACCCGGAGAACCCGGTCGCGCTGCCGCTGATCACGGTGGACGAGCCGGCCATCTCGATGACCATCGGCACCAACACCTCGCCGCTGGTCGGCAAGGGCGGCTCCGGCAAGGGCGCGGACGCCAAGTCCGGCGGCAAGGTCGACCGCAAGGTCACCGCCCGCCAGGTGAAGGACCGGCTGGACCGCGAGCTGATCGGTAACGTCTCGCTGCGCGTCCTGGACACCGACCGCCCGGACGC
Organism: Kitasatospora sp. NPDC032150; assembly: GCF_055579945.1. Lineage (NCBI taxonomy): Bacteria > Bacillati > Actinomycetota > Actinomycetes > Kitasatosporales > Streptomycetaceae > Kitasatospora > Kitasatospora sp. NPDC032150. Next base: position 203,561 of record NZ_JBVIMH010000011.1, read on the forward strand.
CTGGGAGGTGCAGGGCCGCGGTGAGCTGGCGCTGGCCATCCTGATCGAGACCATGCGCCGCGAGGGCTTCGAGCTGACCGTCGGCAAGCCGCAGGTGGTCACCCGGGAGATCAACGGCAAGACCCACGAGCCGGTCGAGCGCCTGACCGTGGACGTGCCCGAGGAGCACATGGGCGCCGTCACCCAGCTCATGGGCATCCGCAAGGGCCGCATGGACAACATGTCCAACCACGGCTCCGGCTGGGTGCGGATGGAGTTCGTCGTCCCGTCCCGCGGTCTGATCGGCTTCCGTACGGAGTTCCTGACCAGCACCCGCGGCACCGGCATCGCGCACTCGATCCACGAGGGCTACGAGCCGTGGTTCGGCACCCTGACCACCCGCAACAACGGTTCGCTGGTCGCCGACCGCTCCGGCGTGGTCACCGCCTTCGCGATGACCAACCTGCAGGAGCGAGGTGTGCTCTTCTGCGAGCCGGGTACCGAGGTGTACGAGGGCATGATCGTCGGTGAGAACTCGCGCTCCGACGACATGGACGTCAACATCACCAAGGAGAAGAAGCTCACCAACATGCGGTCCTCGACCGCCGATGTGGCCGAGTCGATCGTCCCGCCGCGCAAGCTCTCGCTGGAGCAGTCGCTGGAGTTCTGCCGCGAGGACGAGTGCATCGAGGTGACCCCGGAGACCGTGCGGATCCGCAAGGTGGTGCTGGACCAGAAGGAGCGTGGCCGCACCGCCTCGCGTGCCAAGAAGGGCTGACACGCTTCGGTAGTACCCGAAGGGCCGGTTGGTCTCCCCCCTCTGCGGAGGGGGGAGACCAACCGGCCCTTTTCACTCTCCGCAGTCGACACGGGTGGCCGGAAGATCATCTAGATGTCCGGTTATCGTATGTAACCGACCGTTATTCAAAGCAACTGTCCGTTTCATGCCTGTCTGGGTATGTCTTAAATGTCCGTTTTTTAAAATCAATGCAACTTTCATGTGACCAAATTGAAATGCGTAACGGTCACTTAAGTATCCGAGCGTGGTCGATAGTGGGTGCAGTCGAGCTCGGGTCAAGGGTTACGCGCAGGGGTGCGCGCCGAAACCTCGAGCGAGGAAGCATTGCCGGGGTGTGGTCGGACCTCTGGTCGGCCGGCTCCCGTGATGCTCTCCACGTTTGGATCACGGATACAGGAGGCACACCCATGCGCGGTGCCAGCCAGGCCAAGTGGGTCGTCACGGCTGTCGCGGTCGCCCTTGCCGCTACCGCTTGCGGCAGCAGCGGCGGTTCGTCGAGCAGCGGCGAGGCCGACAGCAGCGGCATGTTCAGCTACCAGAGCAGCGAGCCGCAGCACCCGCTCCAGCCGGCGAATGCCATGGAGGTCGGCGGCGGCCGCATCGTCAAGAACCTGTTCCGCGGGCTGGTCGACTACGACCCGGCCACCGGCAAGCTGCGCAACCAGGTCGCCGACAAGGTCGAGACCACCGACTCGCAGCACTGGACCGTGACCCTGAAGTCGGGTTGGACCTTCCACGACGGCACCCCGGTGACCTCGCAGTCCTTCGTGGACGCCTGGAACTGGTCCGCGAACACCAAGAACAACCAGACCAACAGCAACTGGTTCTCCGACATCGTCGGTTACGCGGACGTCCACCCGGACAAGGACAAGGGCGCCCCGACCTCGGACAAGATGTCCGGCCTGAAGGTCGTGGACGACACCCACTTCACCATCGACCTGACCGCCCCGGTCTCGTACTTCGAGTACAAGCTGGGCTACACGGCCTTCTCGCCGCTGCCGAAGGTGTTCTTCACCAACCCGGACAAGTACGGCGAGTCCCCGATCGGTGACGGCCCCTACAAGTTCGTCTCGTGGGAGCACAACAAGGCCGTCACCCTGGCCGCCTACGACAAGTACGCGGGCCAGGACAAGCCGAAGAACGGCGGCATCGTCTTCAAGAACTACACCCAGGCCGAGGCCGCCTACAAGGACCTGGTGTCGGACAACCTGGACGTGCTGGACCAGGTTGACCCGACCGACCTGGCCTCGTACAAGAACGACCTGGGCGACCGCGCCGTCGACCAGCCGATGGGTGGCATCACCTCCATCGCCTTCGCGATGTACCAGGACGCCTGGAAGGGCGACGACAAGGCGAAGGTCCGTCAGGGCCTGTCCATGGCGATCGACCGGGACACCATCACCAAGACGGTGCTGCAGGGTTCGCGCATGCCGGCCGACAGCTGGGTCGCCCCGGGTGTCGCCGGTTACAAGAAGGGCGCCTGCGGTGAGGCCTGCACCTTCAACCCGGCCAAGGCCAAGGAGCTGATCGCGGCCGGCGGCGGTGTCCCGAACAACAAGGTGACGATCCTCTACAACGCCGATGGCGGTCACAAGGAGTGGGTCGACGCGGTCTGCAACTCGATCCGTCAGAACACCGGCGTGGAGTGCGTCGGCGACCCGAAGCCGGACTTCAAGACCGCCCGTGACCTGATCGACGGCCACAAGGTCGACAGCATCATGCGCTCGGCCTGGCAGCAGGACTACCCGCTGAACGCCAACTTCCTGCGCGACATCTACGGCACCGGCGCCTCCGCCAACGACTCGCTGTACTCCAGCCCGGAGTTCGACCAGCTGTCGAAGGCCGCCGACGCCGCCACCTCGATCGACAAGACCACCGACCTCTACAGCCAGGCCGAGGCCGTTCTGGCCAAGGACATGCCGTCCATCCCGCTGTGGTACTACAAGGTCAACTCCGGCTACTCGAACAAGGTTCAGAACGTCAAGTTCGACTCCTTCGGCGACCCGGTGTTCACCGAGGTCGAGCTCAAGAAGTAAGCAGGCCGGTACCACCAGGCCCGCCAGGGCTGCCATCGGCGCAGCCCGGGACCAGCAGCAGGCGTAACGGGCCGGTGTCGACCCCTCCCCCGAGAAGGGCGGGGGTCGACACCGGCCGCTTCCGCGCCGACCACGCAATGGAGGCATGATGGGGCGCTTTGTCGCGAGGCGACTGCTCCAGATGATCCCGGTGTTCATAGGTACGACCGCACTGATCTTCTTCATGGTGCATGTCCTACCGGGTGACCAGGTCCGTGCGATGTGGGGAGACAAGCAGCCGGATCCGGCTCAGCTGGCCTCACTCAAGCACAAGTTCCACCTGGATCTGCCGCTCTGGCAGCAGTACGTGGAGTACATGAAGGGCCTCTTCACGGGGGACTTCGGTGAGACCCTGTCGGGCCGGAAGGTCATCGACGTGATCTCCGAAGCCATGCCGGTGACCGTCCGTCTGGCCCTGATGGCCTTCGCCATCGAGATCGTCTTCGGTGTCGCGATCGGCCTGCTGTCCGGGCTCAAGCGCGGCAAGTTCGCGGACAAGAGCACCCTGGTGGTCACCCTGATCCTGATCTCCATTCCGGTGCCGGTGCTCGGTTTCGTCTTCCAGACGGTCTTCGGCATCGACCTGAAGTGGGTCAAGCCCACCGTCCAGGACTCCATGGACCTGCAGCAGCTGCTGCTGCCGGCCATCGTGCTGGGCTCGCTCTCGCTGGCCTACGTGGCCCGGCTGACCCGTACCTCCATCGTGGAGAACATCCGTGCCGACTACATCCGCACCGCGGTGGCAAAGGGCCTGCCGCGCCGGAAGGTGATCGTCACCCACCTGCTGCGCAACTCGATGATCCCCGTCATCACCTTCCTCGGTACCGACCTCGGTGCCCTGATGGGCGGCGCGATCGTCACCGAGGGCATCTTCAACGTCAAGGGTGTCGGCAACGCGCTCTACCACGCGATCAACCAGAAGGAAGGAGCGACGGTCACCGGGTTCGTGGTCGTCCTCGTGATCGTCTACCTCGCCGCCAGCCTGATCGTGGACCTGCTGTACGCGGTCCTGGACCCGAGGATCCGGTATGCCTGACCTGACCGACAAGAAGTCCCCCACCGAGCAGGCCGAGGGCGTCGCCGTCGCGGCGGCCGCCAAGCCGGAGAAGGCCCGCAGCCTCGGCTCGGACGCCTGGGAGGACCTGCGCCGCCGTCCGATCTTCCTCATCTCCGCGGCACTGATCCTGGTGTTGATCGTGATGAGCATCGCCCCGGGCCTGTTCACCTCGGTGGACCCGCGGGCCGGCGACCTGACGCACGACTACCTGAGGGCGCCGAACTACAGCCACTTCTTCCAGGGCGACTGGTTCGGCTACGACATCCAGGGCCGCTCCATCTACGCCCGGGTGATCTACGGCGCCCGCGCCTCGATCGTGGTCGGCATCTGCGTCACCGCAGCCGTGACCATCGTCGGTGGTCTGATCGGCATGCTGGCGGGCTACTTCGGCGGCTTGGTGGACACCCTGCTCTCCCGGCTGACCGACGTCTTCTTCGGCATCCCGCTGCTGCTCGGCTGCCTGGTCGTGCTGAACGCCTTCACCGAGCGCACGGTGTGGAGCGTGGTCTTCGCGCTGACCTCGATCGGCTGGACCCAGATGGCCCGCGTGATGCGCGGATCGGTGATCACCGTCAAGCAGGCCGACTACGTCACCGCCGCCAAGGCGCTCGGCGCCGGCACCGCTCGGATCCTGTTCAAGCACGTGCTGCCGAACGCGATCGCGCCGGTGATCGTGGTGGCCACCATCGCACTCGGTGGTTACATCGCGACCGAGGCGACGCTGAGCTTCCTCGGCATCGGCCTCCAGGACCCGACGATCTCGTGGGGTATCGACATCGACTCGGCCCAGAAGGCGATCCGGCAGGCGCCGTTCGCGCTGTTCTTCCCGGCCGGCATGCTCAGCCTCACCGTGCTGGCGTTCATCATGCTCGGTGACGCGGTCCGCGACGCCCTCGACCCGAAGCTGCGCTGAGAGAGGCGGAACGCACCATGACCACCGTCATTGAGACGACCGACGGCCAGGAGCGCCTGGTCCCCGGCACCCCGTTGCTCGAAGTCCGCGACCTGCACGTGGAGTTCGTGACCCGGGACGGCATCGCCAAGGCCGTCAACGGCGTCAACTACTCCGTCGCGGCCGGCGAGACGCTGGCCGTGCTCGGTGAGTCCGGCTCCGGCAAGTCGGTGACCGCGCAGACCATCATGGGCATCCTGGACATGCCCCCGGGCCGGGTCACCGCCGGTGAGATCCTCTTCCGGGGCCAGGACATGCTCAAGATGTCCAAGGAGGAGCAGCGCAGGCTGCGCGGCCGGAAGATCGCGATGATCTTCCAGGACGCGCTCTCCGCGCTCAACCCCGTGCTGAGCGTGGGCTACCAGCTCGGCGAGATGTTCCGGGTGCACCAGGGCGCCTCCCGCAAGGAGGCCAAGGCCAAGGCCATCGAGCTGATGGACAAGGTCCGCATCCCCGCCGCCGCCCAGCGGGTGAACGACTACCCGCACCAGTTCTCGGGCGGCATGCGTCAGCGCATCATGATCGCGATGGCGCTGGCCCTGGAGCCGGACCTGATCATCGCCGACGAGCCCACCACCGCCCTGGACGTCACCGTCCAGGCCCAGGTGATGGACCTGCTGGCGGAGCTCCAGGCCGAGTACCACATGGGCCTGATCCTGATCACCCACGACCTCGGCGTGGTCGCGGACGTGGCCGACAAGATCGCGGTGATGTACGCGGGCCGGATCGTGGAGACCGCGCCGGTGCACGAGCTGTACGCGCGCCCGGCGCACCCGTACACCAAGGGGCTGCTGAAGTCGATCCCGCGCCTGGACCAGAAGGGCCAGGAGCTGTACGCGATCAAGGGCCTGCCGCCGAACCTGCTCAAGGTCCCGGCCGGCTGCGCGTTCAACCCGCGCTGCGAGGCGGCCACCGACCTCTGCCGTACCGAGATCCCGGCGCTGCACCCGGTCACCGACAAGGACGGCGCCGAGCTGGCCGGCCGCCGCAGCGCCTGCCACTTCTGGAAGGAGACCCTCCATGGCTGAGCCGATCCTGGAGGTCAAGAACCTGGTCAAGCACTACCCGCTGACCCAGGGCGTCCTCTTCAAGAAGCAGATCGGCGCGGTCAAGGCCGTCGACGGCATCTCCTTCGAGCTGCACAAGGGCGAGACCCTGGGCATCGTCGGTGAGTCGGGCTGCGGGAAGTCGACGCTGGCCAAGGTGCTGATGAACCTTGAGCGCGCCACCGCGGGTGAGGTGCTGTTCAAGGGCGAGGACATCTCCAAGCTCTCCGGTGCCGCCCTCAAGGCGGTGCGGCGGAACATCCAGATGGTGTTCCAGGACCCGTACACGTCGTTGAACCCGCGGATGACGGTGGGTGACATCATCGGGGAGCCGTTCG